>CAJVYZ010000549.1 GCA_913009915.1 uncultured Gemmatimonadota bacterium
AGACGGCATACGAGATATATCAGTGTGACTGGAGTTCAGACGTGTGCTCTTCCGATCTGAAGCCGGACGCGATGATATCGGGCGGCAGCACCTCGAGTCCCATCTCCCGCGCCTCGTTGATGTACTGCACCACCTTGTCCGTGTTGCCGATTTCCGACGACAACAGGGCCGCCATGAATTCGGCCGGGTAGTGAGTCTTGAGCCACGCCGTTTGGTAGGAGAGGATCGAATAGGCCACCGAATGGGACTTGTTGAATCCGTAACGGCCGAACGTCTCGATCTGGCCGGCGATGTCCTCGATGACCTTGCGATCGTGTCCGGCGGCGACGGCGCGTTTGATGAACCCTTCCAACTCGCGGCGGATGAGCGCCGCGTCCTTCTTGCCCACGGCCTTGCGCAACACATCGGCTTCGGCCAGGCTGAACCCCGCCAGCACGTTGGCGATGCGCATCACCTGTTCCTGATAGGTGATCACTCCGTAGGTGGACTCGAGTACCTCTTCCAGCGCGGGGTGGGGATAGCGGACCTTTTCTTTGCCCAGCTTGCGCCGGATGAATACCGTGTGCATTCCGGCATCTAGGGGGCCCGGCCGGAGCAGCGCGTTGCACGCCACCAGGTCGTCGAACCGGTCGCACTTCATGTTGCGTAGCGTCTCGGTGGCCAACGGGGACTCGAACTGGAACACGCCCGATGTCCGGCCGCTGCGCAGCAACTGGTAGACCGCATCGTCATCCAGCGCCAGCGTATCCATGTCGAGATCCACGCCTTGCCGGTGGTGGACCAGTTTCACTGCGTCATGGATTACGGTGAGCGTCTTGAGCCCGAGAAGGTCCATCTTGAGCATGCCCACCTTCTCGAGCGCGACCATGTCGTACTGGGTGATGATCGCGTTCTCGCCCCTCTGCCGCTGGCCCGCGCCCTTGGTGGGGGCGGTGCACACCGGGACGTATTCCCGCAGTGGCCCAGGGGCGATCACCACCCCGGCCGCGTGGACCGACGCGTGTCGCGAAATCCCCTCGATCCGCGAGCTGAGATCGATCATCCGCTGATAGACCGGCGCCGAGGCCGCGAGATCCCTCAATTCGGTGATCTTCTTGACCGCCTCGGGGATCGTCAGGCTGTAGGCCGGACCCGAAGGGATCAATTTGGTGATCTTGTCCGCCTCGCTCGGCGGGATCTTCAACACACGAGCCACGTCCTTCACGGCGGCCCGAGCCTTCATGGTGCCGAAGGTGATGATCTGGCCCACGCTGTCCTCGCCGTAACGCTGTCGCACGTACTCGATGATCTCGCCCCGCCGCTCAAAGCAGAAGTCGATGTCGATGTCAGGCATCGACACGCGTTCTGGGTTCAGGAACCGTTCGAACAGCAGGTCGTAGGCGAGCGGATCGACTTTGGTGATGCCCAGGGCGTAGGCCACGATGGATCCGGCCGCGGAGCCGCGTCCCGGTCCCACCGGGATGTCGCGCTCCCGGGCCGCCGCGATGAAGTCCTGCACGATCAGGAAATAGCCTGCGTACCCCGCCGTGTTGATTACCTCGATCTCGTAGGTGAACCGCTCCTCTACCGCGTTCGGCAACGGGTCACCATAGCGCTGCTGAAGCCCCTCGCGTCCCAAGTGCTCGAGCAACGCTTCGTCGGTGGCGTAGTTCTCCGGGAGGGGGAACTCGGGAAGGAAGTAGCGCTGTTCGAAGTCGAACTCGCACATGTCGGCCACTTGCTGAGTGGCGTCGATGGTATCGCCGTCATCCGGGAACAGGGCACGCATCTCCGCCTCGGACTTGACGTACGATTCCTGGCCGGTAAAACGGAATCGGTTGGGGTCGTCGAGGTCGCTGCCGGTGGCGATCGCCAGTAGCACGTCGTGCGCTTGGGCGTCGTCCCGCCGCAGATAATGGGCGTCGTTGGTGGCCAACACCCCGAGCCCCAGGTCCTTCCCCAATTGCACCATTCCCTCGGCCACTACCGCCTCTTCGGGAATCCCGTGTTTCTGAATCTCCAGCCAAAACCGATCCGGCCCGAACGTCTTGGCAAACCACTCGGCCGACCGCTTGGCCTCTTGATAATTTCCCTGGCGGAGGTACAGCGAGATTTCCCCGGACAGACACGCGGCCAGGCACACGATGCCGTCCGAGTATTGGGCCAACACCTCTTTGTCGATGCGGGGACGCCGGTAGAAACCCTCCGTGTATCCGATCGAGCTGAGTCTGATGAGGTTCTTGTAGCCCTCGGCGTTGCTGGCCAGGAGCACTAAATGGCCGTAGCTGGCCGGCGCCCACGAGGCCCGCTGCTGCTCGCCGCCGAGCACAGCGAACGGATCGAGCTGATGACGTCGATCGCGGTCGCCTTCGCGCGCAGCCCGATGATCCTGGCCAATCTGGCGAACGACCTGCAGTCGTACTCCAACGGACGCCTCATCCTGGGGATCGGCTCCCAGATCGCGCCGCACATCATCAAGCGATTCAGCATGCCGTGGTCGCAGCCGGCGGCGCGGATGCGCGAGCTGATCCTCGCCATGCGCGCGATCTGGGGCTGCTGGTACGAGGGCGAGAAGCTCGATTTCCGCGGCGAGTTCTACCAGCACACGCTGATGACGCCGATGTTCACGCCCAGCAACAACCCCCACGGCGCGCCGCCGGTCCTGCTGGCCGCCGTCGGCCCCAAGATGACGGAAGTCGCGGGCGAGGTGGCCGACGGCATGCTGGT
>CAJVYZ010000550.1 GCA_913009915.1 uncultured Gemmatimonadota bacterium
TACCCGCTGCCCAGCCGCGCCCTCCGTCTAGGATGGCGAGTCACCCGATAATCCGAGCGCCCAGCGCGAAAGGAATCATAGATGCAGCCATACATTCTCCGAGCCTCCGCAGCCGCCCTGGTGGCCGCCCTGGCGGCCTGTTCTTCCACCGACCCCGACAATCCTCTTGGGTCGTTTCTCGTCGGGACGGCGAACGATCCCCAGATCGGGTTGGTGGTCAACTCTACCGGCCGGGCGTTGACCATGTTCCAACTCGGCAACCCGGCCGAGCAACGGCAGATCCCTCTCGGTGTGAGTAACGCGATTACCCCGATCGGCCTCTCCCGCCGCGGGCTCAATGCGGTGATCCCGCTCGGGCAGGCGGCGAGCGTGGCGCTGATCGATCTCCCGGGTGAGCGGATCGTACGTTTCTTTACCGTGGCGAGCGGGAACCTGTCGGGCTCGGTCTTCCTCGACGACCGAACCGTCATGGTAGCGAACCTGGTAGACGACTACGTCGGCAAGTTCGCCATCGACCAAGCGAACGACACCATCACGGAAACCGTGGCTGTGGCGCCGGCGCCCGTCGTCGTGCTGACTGACGGGTCCCTGGCCTACGTCGTCTCCGGCAATCTAGACCCGAGCTTTGCGCCCCTGGGGAACGGGATCGTCACCGTCATCGACCCGTCGTCCATGACTGTCGTCGGCACCATCACCAGCGGGGGCACCAACTCGCAGGCCGCGGCTTTCGGTCCGGACGGCCTGCTCTACGTCGTCAACACCGGGGATTTCGTGGGCGACGGCAGTGTCACCATCATCGATCCGGGGACCAGGCAAGTGGTTGCCACGGTGGGTGGATTCGGTATCGCCCCGGGCAGCATCAGCATCGACGGTGACGGCCTGGCCTACGTCTCGGCCTTTTCCACCGGGACCATGGTGTGGAACACGGCCACCCGGCAATTTGTCCGCGACCCCGGCAACGCGGTGTGTGCCCGGCTGGATATTTTGGATCCCGGCTCGGCCTGCCGCGGGGCTTTCGCCGCCACAGCCGACCGCAACGGGAAAGTCTATCAGGTGTTCTTTGGGGATACCTTCCAGAATCTCCCTCCGGCCGTGTTCGTCTTCCAACCGGTGACCTTCGATCTGCTCGACAGCCTCGACGTGGGTGTCGGACCGAGTTCGCTCGACATCGCCGTGTTCGGCAACTGACCCGGCCGGGACCGTACCGGACGGTTCCGGATCGCGATACATTCCAAGTGGTCTGGCCCGCTGGGGGGTGCCAGACCACTTCTTCGTCTCGCGCCCTCACCTCGTCCTGGAGTGGTATGGCGAGAATACCGATTTCCACGCTGGCTGCCGGCTTGGCTCTCATGGCCGGCTGCGCGGAACCCAATCCTCCGTTGCCGCCTCCCGAGGAGGTGCTGGTGGTGGCCAACAGCACGGCTGCCTCGTTGTCCGTCGTGCGGATCAGCCCGACGGGGCCGGAGGGAACCGTACCGCTCTCGGGGACGGCCGTCGGTTCCATCGCCGCGTTCGGGCCCATCCTGCTGGCGTCACTTCCCGCCGACGATGCCGCCGACGTCGTCGCGCTCGAAGGCCTGCAGGTCCGGTTGACGGTGGGGCTTCCCGCCGGCTCCGGGGCGACGGGGACCGCCGTGCTCAGCGATACCGTGGCGTACGTGGCCAATCCCAACTTGAACACCATCACCCGGATCGACCTGCTGACGGGCGATACCGCCTCCCTCGCCGTCGGGGTCTACCCGCAGGGGCTCATCGGTACCCGGGGGAGTCTGTTCGTCGTCAACGGCAACGTCGGACCCTGCGGACAACCAGGTGGGCTGTGTTCCCTGGGGCCGAGCTGGCTCACGGTCGTCGATCCTGAGACCAATGATCTCGCGATCGGCATCGACTCCATCCCGATGCTGGGCCCAGGCAACGCGCGCTATGCCACGGTGGGAGCGGACGGGTTGGTGTACGTCATGAATCGTGGAGAGGCGGCCGAGAGCCGGCTGTCGATCGTCGACCCGGTCGGGCGCCGCGAGGTCGCCAGTTTCGGTGGCTTCGGTACCGACCCGGGACAGATAGCCGCGGATCGGGGCGAACGAATCCTCATCAGTTCCATTACCGAAGGCGTGATGGTGTTCAACACCCGTACCCGGACGGTGACGCGCGGGGCAGGCAATGGCGTGGCCATCCCCGACAACAGCGGCCTGGCCGTGGACGGAGCCTTTCGGACGTACGCCGTCCAATCCGGCGGCTGCGCCGGAACGGTGGGACAGGTGGTGGTGCTCGACACGGCCCTGGCCCGGATTGGGTCGATCCCCGTGGGAGCGTGTGCCGCCGATGCATTGGTGACCCTCCTTCGACCAGGGGGGCTCCCCTGAGCATAGTGTCGACCCCGGCGATTGTCCTGGCGACGCTCAGGTATCGAGAAAGCTCTAAGATCGTGAGGCTCGCTACCCTGGAGTTAGGCGTCCTAAGCGTCATCGCCAAAGGCGCCCTTCGGCCCAAGAGCCGGTTTGGAGCCTCACTTCAGGTGCTCAGTGAAGGCAGCGCCATCATCCACTACCGTGACCGGCGTGACCTGCAGACCTTAACGGCGTTCGATCCTTCCACCGTGCGCATCGCCCTGGCGGAGAACCTGGCCGCCTTCGCCACCGCGTCGGTCCTGGCCAGATCGGAAGAGCACACGTCTGAACTCCAGTCACACTGATATATCTCG
>CAJVYZ010000551.1 GCA_913009915.1 uncultured Gemmatimonadota bacterium
GGAGGGGAACGAAAGCAGGGTAAAGATGAGGGACACGGAGGGGCAGGGGGAAGTAACAAAGGGGGGGGGGGGGGAGCTGAGCGGGAGGGACGGCGACGGTGTGTTGTTGGATGTTTTTTTTTTTTTTTATAGCAGAAGACGGCATACGAGGTATATCAGTGTGACTGGAGTTCAGACGTGTGCTCTTCCGATCTATTGGTGACCTGGACGATCGACCGGGCGAAGTTCCCGCTCCCGTCGCGCTCGGACAGATCCACGGTATCGCCCGGCGGTGGCACCGCGCCACCGTCCCGATTGATTACCACCTTGAGCAACGGCCGATTGAGTTGTGACGCGTCCGGGTTGGCCTGCGCCACGATAGCCACCTCTAAGGTGTCGAGAATCACGCAGGTTCCCACGGGGTAGACACCCATGAGATTGATCAACGCCTTGACCATCACCTTGTCATAGCCCCGCCGGGGGTTCTCCCACATTTCCCGCAGCACCTCGTCGGGCTGGATGGGAATCGTCTGGTAACTGCGCCGGGTGGTGGCCGCGTCGAACCCGTCGGCGACGGCCACCAGTTTGGAGAAGATGCCCAACTCGCGGGGCCGGCGTGACCGTGGATAACCGGTCAGGTCGATCTTCATGTGATGCTCGTAGGCCACGAGAATGGCGCGGTAGGGCGTTTCGTCGTACCCGCGCAGACTGAACAGAACGAGCGCCCCGGCCCAGGGATGCTCCTGGATGATCCGCCACTCGTCCTCATCCAGACTCGTCGTCTTGTTCATGACCTCGATGGGCACCCGCGCCTTACCGACATCGTGCAGCAGCGCCGCCAGGCCGAGGTCGTAGAGCTGCTGCTTGGTCAGGCCGATCTTCTTCCCGAGCGCAATCGAGAATATGCAGACGTTCACCGAATGCGTGAACGTGTATTCGTCGTAGTCCCGGAGCGTCGTTAGGCCGATGAGGGAGGTTTCGTTGTTGAGAACCTGGTCGACGATGTTTTGGACGGCGCGCTTGACCTTCTTCAAGCTGGCCGCCCGGCCCAGCCGCACACCGTTGACGACTTCCTTGGTGACTGCCACCCCCTGCGAATACGTCCGCTTGGCCAGTTCGAGGGCCAGCTCCTGATCGTCCAGATCGTGGGTTCCACTCCGTGGCTCCACCACCAGGTTCTTGACGGCGGCCCGCGCCAGCCTCTCCTGCAAATCGGCCAGAAGGTCTTCGGGATCCTGCCGAGTCGACAGGCTCAGGAGCAGGCTCAGGAACACCTGCCACTCCCGCCGTTCCACCTCGGGACCGATCTGTAGCGTGCCGATATCGAAGGTGCGGAAGAGGGAGAGGATCTGGCTGAAGGACGCGTAGTTGTCCAGCTCCAGCCGTAGACGAGTCGAGTTGACGAACATGAAGTCGCCGGCCATGCGCACCTCGATCTCGCCTTCGGCGTCGAGCAGTTTGCGCGTGCTGATCATCAGTTCGTCCAGCGCCCTCTGCACCGTCTCGTTCTCGACCGGGTACAGCTTCAGACTCCGGAGAGCGGCGTACAACGACAGCAACAATTCCCGGCCCCCGTGGCGCAGGAACCCCTCATCGCTCTCCTGGCGACCGGCGCCGGCGTCGACGGCCCCGGTCGGGTGGGTGGCGTCGTTGGTCATACTTCCATGGCCTTGATGGCTGCAGCGACGGCGTTGCGGACCTGCCGATCGCGGTCGTTCACCACCTGGGTGAGCGCGGCCCGTGCCTCGGGGGTCCCGATACGACCCAGCCCCAACGCCGCGCACATGCGGACCTCAGCCTTCTTCTTCCGCCGCAATATCCCCCGTGGCAGGAGCATGGCGCTGAGCGGCGCGACTCCCGCGGGCCCGGCGATGGCACCGTAGGCCTCGAAGAACGCTCGTTTCTCACTGAAATCCCGGTCCTTGAGTCGTTTGCCCAAGACGACCTCTTCGATACGGCGTTGGGCTCCCTTGTAGCCCCGTTGCGCTACGATCTTGACGGCGGCCATGCGAACCGCCCGATCCGTGTCGGCCAGCCCCCGCTCCACCTGGGTCATGGATCCGGGTGTACCGATGCGCCCGAGAGCCTCCACCGTGGCCTGGCGCATGGCCGGGTCCTCGTGGTCGAGCACACTCCCCAGACCGGCGACGGCGGAGCCGAGTTCCAATCGGGCACACAGATCGACGACCCCGGCCAGCGCTTCCGATTCGTGCGACCGGAGCAGGCGCAGCACCTCCTGTGGGTGGTCGGCGGCCAGTTCCTCGGACAGGCCCTCGATAATCGACCGAACCGGACCCGAGGCCAGCCGCGGGAGCCAGATGACGATGGTCTCGAGCGCCTCGGGGCCGAGTTGCTTGAGCAGCACGCCGACGTCCTTCTCGTCGGGGGCCGTGCCTCCCTCGTCCAGCGACTGGAGCAACTGGCCGACGATGGCGGGCTCACTCAACCGCCGGTTGAAGTCCAGCAACCGCCCCCGGTGTTCGGCCGACACCTCTCCCGACTCGGCCAGCACCCGGGTCTCGCGCAGGATAGCGGCGCACGCCTGAAATTCGCCCGCGCTCAACAGGTTGGGGAACAGCGCTTCCAAGAGATCGGAAGAGCACACGTCTGAACTCCAGTCACACTGATATATCTCGTATGCCGTCTTCTGCTTGAAAAAAAAAAAACAGCATCTAACACTGTCTGTAATCATCTCTGTACTCTCT
>CAJVYZ010000552.1 GCA_913009915.1 uncultured Gemmatimonadota bacterium
AACACGTAGGAAGTGTGCAAAATGAGTATAGATAGTGGTGTGGGGTGGGGAGGGGGGGGGGGGGGGTGTGGTGTGGTTTTTTTTTTAATGATACGGCGACCACCGGGATCTACACTCTTTCCCTACACGACGCTCTTCCGATCTGCGGTTGTTGCCCGGCTCCCCGCCGACGGTTTGACGCTGGGCTCCGAGGTGACCCTCCGTCTCGATCAGGCGATTCCTGACGAACGGGTGGTCAGGTTCTCCCTCGTCGGCAACTGACCAATCAGACGAAAGCGGCCCGTACCTGCTCGTGGGCACAATCACCGCTCGCAGTGACCGTGAGCCTCTCGGCCCCTTGTTCGGTCATGAGAAGGGTGTGCTCGAACTGAGCGGTACGGGTGCCGTCGATCGTGACCGCGGTCCACCCGTCGTTCCACACCACGGCGTCGGGACCGCCGAGAGTCAACATCGGCTCGATGGTGAACGACGTGCCGATCTCGATCGGCGTGGTCATTCGACGGTCGAAGTAGTGCGGAATCTGCAGATTGCTGTGAAATTCGGTGCCCACTCCGTGACCGATGAATTCGCGGACGACACCCAGGCGGTGTTTGCCGGCATGGGCTTCGATCGCCCGCCCGATGTCACAAACCG
The DNA here is from genome assembly GCA_913009915.1 of uncultured Gemmatimonadota bacterium. Lineage (GTDB taxonomy): Bacteria > Gemmatimonadota > Gemmatimonadetes > Gemmatimonadales > GWC2-71-9 > N074bin45. The sequence continues at coordinate 634 of CAJVYZ010000552.1, forward strand.
GTCCGCCCGGTGTGACCGCCGCGATCGCCCGCTCGAGTGATTCGAGGGTGACCTCCACGAGCTTCACCGAAGCTGTATCGACCTCGCCGACGAGAAAGGTCGCCGATGTGTCGCCGTGGACACCATCTCGGTAGAGAGTGACGTCGATGTTGACGATGTCGCCCTCGGCCAGCGGCCGTGAGTCTGGAATGCCGTGGCAGATGACCTCGTTGACCGACGTGCACACCGACTTCGGGTAGCCGCGATAGTTCAGAGGGCTCGGGTAGCCCCCCGCCTTCAGGCTCAGATCGTGGACCACACGGTCGATCTCGTCGGTGGTGACCCCCGGCCGGACCACGGCGCCGGCCCCGAGCAGAATCTCCGCCGCGGCGGCGCCGGTGCGTCGCATCGCATCGATCTCATCGGCGGTCCGAATCAGCGAACTGACTGAGAGGCCAGGGTCGCCCGTGATCGCGTAGGGCGGACGGCTGATCTCCGGGGGCACCCGACGCATCGGGCTGAGCAGCCCGGCGGCCACCGGAGGCAGCGAAGGGGCGATATCGGTGGCCGGACCGTTGCGGCGCTTGCGTTTGGCCATCAGGTTCCCTTCATCGTCATCGCAGGAACCGGCTGACTGATTCCACCACACAGGCAGGCTTGGCCTGACCCTCGATCTCCACCGTGATGGTAACGACTGCCTGCACCCCCGCACCGATGTCTTCGGCCGCAGTGAGGATAGCCGACGCTCTCACCCTGGCTCCGACGGTCACCGGCTGTGGAAATCTCACCTTGTTGGCGCCGTAGTTGATCCCCATCGAGGCGCCATCGACCCGCATGATCTGTGGGAGGAACTGGTTCGTCAGGGCCAAGGTGAGGTATCCGTGAGCGATCGTCGTACCGAACGGACCGTCGGCGGCGGCCACAGGATCGACGTGGATCCACTGATGATCCCCAGTGAGGTCGGCGAAATCGTTGATCAGCTGCTGGGTCACCTCGACTTCGGCGCCCCAGGCGCCGAAATCCTCGTTCACCTTGCTCCCTAACGCAGTGATATCCTTGAAATTGATCTCCTGCATCGCTCCCGATTCATCTCTCGGCCGGCTCCCAAGCCCAGATACGCAAACGTACACATTTTGGAGGAAACTACAAGCTTAGATGTCTATCCAAAAGTGAGTCTTGCTCTAAAGATAGAATACACTCTACCATTGTCAATGGCTGGCTGAAGCGCGTGGGCGGCGCCTCGATCGACCTCCTGCGGTTCTGCGGAGTCTCGGGAAAAACGGAGCGGACAAATGGCAAGAGATGAGCGGTTCGACATTGTCATCGTCGGGGGTGGTCCTAACGGGATGACTACGGCGGCGTATCTCGCCAAGTGCGGGCTGAGTGTCTGCATTTTGGAGGAGCGCACCGAATCCGGGGGCGCTTGCGAGAGCGTGGAGCCCTTGCCGGGCGTTCGCATCTACCCCCACGCCGTGTTGATGTACGCTTCTCCTGCGCCCGGTTTCGAGCAGCTCGAGCTACACAAGTACGGCTTCCGCATGAATTGGAACCCGGTCGATCCGTTGGTGATGAACACCGCGGGCATGGCCTGTATGGACGGGTGGCGGCCCATCAGCGAGGACGACCAACTCGGTTGGGCCACCCTGGCCGGCATGATGGGCGACGCGAACTACACCAAGGAGCTCATGCGTGCGGCGTTTTGGTGCCCCCCACATCCGGCCAACGTCGAAGTAACCGACGAGAACACGCCGTACATGCAGGTGTACAAAAAGCACCAGCCCGAGATTTGGTCGCCCGAGCTGCGCCAGGGAACGATGTTCGACATCATGGACGAGCACCTCGAGACCGAGCAGTTCAAGACCGCAATGGCCTTTGCGGCTTGGGCTTCGGGAGCCGCCGGTCACTGGGAAGGCGTGGCGATTCCGGCGATCTTGGCGGTGCACCTGACGACGCTGCCCAACCTGGGCAGGATCAGTACCCCTCGCGGTGGCATGCACGGGTACTTTCACTCGATTCTTCGGTGCGCGGTGCACAACGGGACGGTGATTCGCACCAGCGCTCCGGTCGAC
>CAJVYZ010000553.1 GCA_913009915.1 uncultured Gemmatimonadota bacterium
TGTAGTCAGTCATAGAGATATGGTAGTGGTCTTTGGTTGTAATTTTTTTTTTTTTTTCAAGCAGAAGACGGCATACGAGATATATCAGTGTGACTGGAGTTCAGACGTGTGCTCTTCCGATCTCCAAGTAGTCGATGACCACCTCGATCCAGGATCGTTCGTCGGCAGTGCCGGTCAGCCCCGTCGCGCCGGCCGACCGGGCGATCCCCATCTCCTCCGAAACCCAATGTGGGAACCGTTCAGGCTCCGCAAGTCCTGCCATTTCGGCAATCCAGACGCCGTCCGGGAAATCGTCGAAGGTCTCGGCGGCGGTCTGCAGCGCGAGGCGCGTCTTGCCCGATCCGCCGACGGTGAGATTACCCACCGCCACGGAGGGCAGCGGGAGGGATCTGGCCGGCAGCCAGCCGCGGCTGAAGGCATGGGTCCGGAGGGACATGGCCAGATACCACAGCCCGGAGGCCGGCAGCAGCGCCAGGCGGGCGGCCTTGGCGTCGATGCGGTTGCTGGTCCACAGCCAGCGGATGATCCGGTGACTGTCGCTACGGCGGCGTCGTGCCATGTGCCTCGCTCACAAGGTCGGCCATCGCTCGGGTGGCCGTGACCGTAGCCGCGGCGAGGGCTTGCTTCCCCGCCCCGACGGTGAATGGTTGGCCGTAAAATATAGCGACACGCGCAAAAGGCTTAGGGATCAGAAACTTGTCCCAGGAGTTGAGCCGCCAGGCCCGATCGGCGGTGGCGTGCACCGGCAGGACAGTCGTGTTGGCCCGCTGGGCTGCCGCGAGCACTCCGGGCTTTATGGTCCGGCGCGGCCCGCGGGGGCCGTCGGGCGCAAAGCCCACCGAATGGCCGTCCCGCAATTCCGTTACAGCGGCCAGCAGCACCCGAGTCGCCCCCTTGGAGCTGGATCCCCGGATTACCCGATAACCGAGGGTCTTGGCCAGATCCGAGACGTAATCCCCATCCCGGCTGTCGCTCACGATGGTGGAGAAATTGCGTCTGCGGTGGTGCCAGACGAGGGGCAACAGGACCTCGTGCCAGAAGAGGAAGACCGTGGGGCTGCCAGGGGACACGGTGGCCTCCCAGTGGTGTTCCCCTATCGTCTCGACCCGCCAAGTGGACGCCCAGGCGATGATCAGAGGGTGGGCCGCGGTCCTGACCAGCCCCCGAGAGACAGTCAGCGCCATGCGGGCACCAGTTCCTGGGCCAGGTCGACAACCCGCTCGGCGGCGCCTGGGCGGCCCAGGCGGTCGCGGACGAGTTGCAGTCCCTCGAGTTGTTCCCGGCGCACCGCAGAGTCGGTCGTCATAAGTGGGTCGAGTTCGGCAACCAATCGGTCTTCGGTCAGGGCCTCCTGGAGCAGTTCCGGCACCACCGTCCGGCCGGCAATGAGATTGACCAGACTGAGCCACTCCACCGTGATCAGGCGCCGGGCGAGAAAGGCGTTGACGGCGTTGGACCGGTAGGCGACGACCATCGGCGTTTCGGTGACAGCCGCCTGCAGCGTTGTGGTGCCCGACTTGGCGACCGCGGCGTCGGCCGCCGCCAGGAGGTGAATGGGACGGCCTCGTAGAATCTCCACTGGGCCGGGGTTGGGATAGGCGCCCCATTCCATGGCACCGGCAACCACCCGGTGGCACCGTCCCTGTTTCAGTAATCGGAGAGCCGCGTCCCGGAAGACCGGCCAGTGCCGGGCGATCTCGCCCTCGCGGCTTCCGGGGAACAACGCCAGGACCCGGTCACCATCAGACACGCCGAGTAGGGCGCGGGCCTCGGACCGGGTGGGCCAGGGGTCGCCGTCCAACAGAGGGTGACCGACGAATGTGGCCCGGAGCCCGACCTGGTTGAAGAACCCCTCCTCGAACGGCAGGATGACAGCCATCCGATCGACCACGGCGGCAAAGCGTTTGGCCCGTCCCGGGCGCCAGGCCCACAACTGGGGCGCGATGTAGTAGAGGACGGGGACTCCCGCGACGTTGGCCGCACGGGATATCCAGAGGTTGAAGCCCGGGTAGTCGATGGGGATGACCAGATCGTAGGCCCCGGCTGCCAGCATTCGCTTCAGGCGCCGGTACAACCGGACGTGGGTCGGGAGGTGCCCCGCGACTTCCACCAGCCCCATGGCGCTGAGCACCTCGATGGAACACAGCAGCGATGCGCCGGCCTCCGCCATGAGCGGGCCGCCCACGGCGTCGATGGTGGCAGCCGGAAACCGTTGCAGGAGAGCCCGGACCACTTTGGCGCCATGGAGGTCTCCGGACGGCTCGCCAGCGGACAGGAGGATCCGCGGTGCGGCGCCCTTGTCCATCAGCCTGGGGTGGGTTGGATGGGCGCGCGCCGTACCGATTCGGTGACCTTGAGCGCCAAGGCCAAGGCCCGGCGGCCCTCGGCACCGGTGATGACGGCTTCGCGTTCGCCTTGCACGGCGTGAATGAAGCTGGTGAGCTCGAGGTTCAAGGCATCGGCTTCGGGGGCCACCAGGGGGATCATGTCAACGATGTCCTGGATGTTGTCGCTGATACCGGGCCGCCATCCGGGCTTGAGGCGCATGAAGACCCCGGTACCGGCAGATCGGAAGAGCGTCGTGTAGGGAAAGAGTGTAGATCTCGGTGGTCGCCGTATCATTAAAAAAAAAAACATCAAAAAAAAAAAAAAAACACTCACCTCCGAGTCGATAA
>CAJVYZ010000554.1 GCA_913009915.1 uncultured Gemmatimonadota bacterium
TCATGTGATGTTTTTTTTTTTTTTTTTTCAAGCAGAAGACGGCATACGAGATATATCAGTGTGACTGGAGTTCAGACGTGTGCTCTTCCGATCTCAGCCACTAGCCACTAGCCACCAGCCACCAGCCACCAGCCATCATTCCCGCCAGCGATTGTTCGCCCTATCGACATCCGGCAACGCCCCGCGAGGATCGACCTCCACGCCGGTGATCCTCCTCCCTGCCGCCGCCCGGTAGGTAAACCGCGGCCCCTGGTTCCACATCTCCACCGGCAACCTGATCGTTTCTGATGATCCATCCTGGTAGGTGATGGCGAGTTCCACCGGCATCACCATTTGCCCCCGATTCGACAAGTACACGTTGGTGCCGTTCTCGCCTGCCACGGAATCGACCGCCTGGTCGAGCCGGGCGGTGCTGTAGATCCAGTTGCGCCAGAACCAGTCGAGATCCGTGCCCGCCGCGTCGCTCATGAGGCGGAAGAAGTCGGCGGGGGTGGGATGCTTGAAGGCCCAGGTCCGGGTGTAGTCGCGAAAGGCGTCCTCGAACAGCTCGCGCCCCAGCACCTCGTCGCGCAGCAACGACAGCATCAGCGCCGGTTTCTGATAGGCGATCCAGAACAGATCGCGTGCCTCGACCGGCCGAGTGATCATTGGCTGCTCGTCTCCCGGAATGGCGTGATCGGGATACAGGTGGAGCGGGTGCACCTGGATCGAGTCGCCATAGGGCTCACCCGCGAAGTACTGCGCCGCGCCCTCCAGATCCATGAAGGTATTGAACCCCTCGTCCATCCAGGGATAGAGCCGCTCGTTGCTCCCCACGATCATGGGGAACCACTCGTGGCCGAATTCGTGGGCCAGCACCCAGTGGAGGTCCTCGCGCGTCGGCGAGTCGGGCACGAAGGTGAGCATGGGATACTCCATCCCCTCGATGGGGCCTTCGACGGTGGTGGCGTGGGGATAGGGGTACCGTAACCACCGTTCGCTGAAGTGGGCGATCGACGCCCGTGCCATGGCGTGAGCCTCTTCCCACTTGGTGGCCGCCGGCCGATAGAGCGTCTGGATCAACACGCCGTCGAGTCCGCTGGCGTCCCAGCGGTAGTCGGGGCTGGCGGCGAAGGCGAAGTCGCGCACGCTGTCGGCGTGGAAGCGCCAGGTCAGCGATCCCCCGGCCCCGGCCACCGGTCTGGTGATATCCGCCCGTCCGGCCTCCCCGGCTGTGATGATGCCGACCGCCTGACTGGCGGTGGCGGCCTCCGTCAGACGCTGCCGCTGCGTTTCCGTCAGCACCTCTTCCGGGTTCTGCAACACCCCGGTGGCCACCACGATGTACTTGGCGGGCAAGGTGAGCGCCACGTCAAAGCTGCCGTATTCGAGGTAGAACTCCCCCGCCCCGATGTACGGCTCGTTGTTCCACCCACGTACGTCGTCGTACACGGCCAGGCGAGGATACCATTGGGCGATCTCGTACAGCGAGCCTTCGTACCCCATGCGGGCGGCGCCGTAGGGCGGAATCGGGAAGCTCCAGCCGATCTCCAACGTCAGTTGGCCGCCGGGCTCCAGTGGCTCGGGCAGATCGACCCGCATGGTCGAGCCGGTGACCCGGTATGTCGCCTCGCCACCGTTCACGCCTACGTGGCTGAGGCCGACACCACCAGCAAATCCCTGGCACGAGAAATCGAACACCGAACCGAGGAAGATCATCGGCGGCTGGTCGAGCAGGTTGGTTACCCCGGTGGGTGAACAGATGTTCTGGTCGAGGTGCAGCCACAGATAGCTGAGTGGATCGGGCGAGCGGTTGTAGTAGTGGATCGTCTCGCTGCCGGTGATGATGTTCCGCTCATCGTCGAGCGTGGTCTCGATCTGGTAGTCGACTCGCTGCTGCCAGTAAGCGTGGCCCGGCCGGCCGGCGCCGGTCCGGTAGGCGTTGGCCGCGGGCAGCTTCAGCGGACGGAATGGCGAGCGGTCGGCTACGCCCGGCATTTGGGCGGACACGTCGTTCGCCGTGAGGACGAGGAGAAGGGCCAGCAAAGGAAAACGGCGCATCAGCACCCCCGGAAGGACCGGCAGTTCATCGGATTCGACGCGTACAAGAAGGCCATCGACTGCCTCGGCCCCAGCGACGTCGCCATGTTGACCAACTTCGCAGCCTTTCGTCCGATGCAACTCGAGTACGCCGTAAAAAAGGGCGTGAACGTCTTCATGGAGAAATCGTTCGCGCCCGACGCACCGGGCTTGCGGCGACTGATCCGGGCCGGAGAAGAGGCCGAGAAGAAGAACCTCAAGATCGCCGCCGGGCTCATGTGCCGGCACTCCGTCGCCCGCCAGGCGCTGATCGAGAAGATCCGCGCCGGCGAACTCGGCGACATCACGCTCATTCGGGCTTACCGCATGGACGGCGGCGGCCGGCTCGGGAAATGGCCCGGGACAGGGAGCGAGTTACAGTGGCAGATTCAGCGCAGGGTCCACTTCCACTGGCTCGGCTCGGGGCTCTTCATCGAGCTGCTGATCCACCAGATCGACGAGTGCTGCTGGATCAAGGACGCGTGGCCCGTTGCCGCCCAAGGCCTGGGAGGCCGGGCGCCGTTCAATCTCAGCTATGGCCAGAACCTCGATATCTACGCAATCGAATACGCGTTCGCCGACGGCACCAGGGCCACGGTCGAGTACCGCGGC
>CAJVYZ010000555.1 GCA_913009915.1 uncultured Gemmatimonadota bacterium
ATGTGATAGTTTATGCACTGCACAACTATGGACGTCCTATTGATGTGTTTTTTTTTTTCAAGCAGAAGACGGCATACGAGATATATCAGTGTGACTGGAGTTCAGACGTGTGCTCTTCCGATCTGGCGAGACCGAGACCATCCTGAGCTACGGCCTCACGATCGGACTGGGATTCTGAAGAAGCTCACAGCGGAGTCCACCAGGGCGCGCTCGAATGGTCCACGATAACCACTGATGATCGAACCAGGATGACGCCATGACCGACGAACTTCTCAGCAGCCAGCAACGCCGCCGCATGACCGCCGAGCGCGAGAAGCGGCAGCTGCGCCGCCTAGAGATCCTGGTCGACGTGACTTTCGCCCTCATCCTGTGGCGCGTGTTCGCCCTCCTCCCCAAGCCGTCGGACGTGGGCTACGAAGGGGAGCTCATGCTGTTCTTCAAGGAACACGCGCGAGACTTTCTGCCGTCGATCGTCGGCATCGTACTGGTCATCATCTACTGGATCCAGAACAACACCATGTTCGGCAATCTGGAGCGGACCGACAACAAACACGCCAGCATCGCCATCCTGCAGATGTTTGCCCTGCTGCTCTATCTCTACATGGTCCGCATCGGCATCGAATACGAAGGAGACAACGTCGCGCTGCTGGGGCAAAGCATCACCCTGGCCGCTGCCGGGTGGCTGGCGGTGCTCTCATGGATCTACGCCACCAAGAAGCGCCGGCTGATCTCGGACGACCTGACGGAGCCTCAAGCCTGGGGGGTGTACTGGCGCCTGATGGGGGAGCCGATCGCGGCTACTCTCACCATCCCCGTCGCCTGGACCTCCCAGGGGTGGTGGGACCTGTCGTGGTTGATTCTCATTCCCATTGGGATGTGGACAGGCCGCATGGCCAAGCGGGCCGAGACCACCGTTGACAAGGGGACGTAGCGGGATATCGAGCTCGCGTATGGCCGCAGTCTGGCGAGCCCGCGTTGTTGCGGTGGTGTGGTGCGTAGGGATGGTGTGGCTCACCATCACTCCCGGCGTCCGGGCTCAGGAACTCGAGCCCCGAGCCCTGACCAACGTCCCGGTCGGCACCAACTTCCTGCTCTTGGGATACGGGTACTCCGAAGGAAATCTCCTTCTCGATCCCGCAATCCCCGTCGACGGCCTCCAATCCCGACTTCACTCGGCCGTGGCGGCGTACGTACGGACCATCGATTTCTTCGGGATGTCGGGCAAGGTCGACCTTGTCGTTCCGGGAGCAGTGGGCGACTGGAATGGCGTGCTGGACGGCCAGGATACCAGCCGTCACATCACCGGGCTGGGTGACCCCCGAGTGCGACTGTCCTTCAATTTCGTGGGCGCCCCCGCCGTCCGGTCCGATGATTTCGCGGATTATCACCAGTCGACCATCGTGGGCGTCAGCTTCCAGGTGGTCGTGCCGCTCGGCCAGTACGACCCCAACCGGCTCATCAACCTCGGGTCCAACCGCTGGAGCGTGCGTTCCCAGTTGGGCGTGTCGCATTCGACCGGTCCCTGGATTCTCGAGGCCTACGCCAGTGCCTGGTTATTCGCTGCCAACCAGAACTTCCTGGGCGGATTGACAGCGAAACAAAAACCCCTCGTGGCCAGCAAGCTACACGTCATTCGCACACTCTCACGTGGACTGTGGATTGGTGTCGGGGTGGGGTATGCCATTGGAGGCAGGACGGAGATCGAAGGTGTCCCACGGGATACCCGCATCTCCACTTTCCGCTTCGCCGCCACGGGTGCCATTCCCCTAGCCCCCAATCACACGGTCAGGATCAGCATCGCCTCGGGGGCGAGAGTCGAGCGCGGGGCCGATTTCGACGCCATCGTGCTCAGCTACCAGTATCGCTGGGGCGGCTCGTAGTTCCACGAGCCAGGGGCCGTTTGCCTGCTTGCAGTGGTTCCCTGGCAGCGTTCCTTCACAGATAGCAACACCCCGGAGACGACCGCCAAGTCGTTTCCGGGGTGCAAGGGCATCCCGCCGCCGCCGCCGGTAAGAAGCGACGCCGCCTAGTTCTGGTGGGTGGCGTACCAGGTCGTCACATCGAACCCTACGGGATCGATCTCGTGGATCTGGTTCCGGGCGAAGATCCCGGTGGTCGGGAAATAGGGCGGCGGGACTGTCGCGGCACAGGCGTTGTAGTCGTAGCGCTTGAGGTTCCCCGCACCGCTGGTGAGGCCCACGGCTCCGCGTTGCCGCTGGATGATACCACCCGTCAGGTACAGGCAGCCGCGGCCCCACCTGACGGTTTCGCAGTTCTGCCGGCCACTGGAACTGGCGCTGGGATAGTAGTTATAGTTCTGCACGGTGAAGATATCGAGGGCCAGGATCACGGCATGGATCGTCTCACTCGGCGTTGCCCCCAGCGTCCGGAAGGTTCCGCTGCTGGGTCGGCGCCAGGGAGAGTTCCGGGTGTTGTGGGCCAGGATGATGTCGTCCTGGGAGAACAGACCAAGAATGTCACGGTCGCATCGATTGGCGCCTGGATCGGTAAACTGGATGATGTCGTCGACGATGATGATATCGTCAGTTGCGGCCAGGGTGATAGATCGGAAGAGCACACGTCTGAACTCCAGTCACACTGATATATCTCGTATGCCGTCTTCTGCTTGAAAAAAAAAAGCAACAGTACAAAACGCGCCAGTG
>CAJVYZ010000556.1 GCA_913009915.1 uncultured Gemmatimonadota bacterium
CCCCCGGCTGTCGAGAATTTCACGCCCGTGAATAGAAATCACTGTACTCATTGATTCACGCTGCCAATTCGTTTCGAGGAATGGTAGAACGCGTGGGCAAGCTACCGAGCCCCCGTCGGAGCGTCAACGGCGTCGCGCAACTTCTCCACGGCTGCTTGGGTCCGCTGGGCCAACATGTCACGGTCGTCGGCCGTGAGCCCCTCGGTGGGAATCGGGTCGCCGAAGCGGACCTCCACCGTGCCAGACCGCATCCGCATGCTGCCGGGCGTCAGGATCTTCCAGGCATCGGGAATGTACACCGGGACCACAGGTACCCCAGCCGCGATGGCCAGTACGAATGGCGCCCGCTTGAACGGCAGCAGCGTTCCGTCCGGGCTCCGAGTCCCTTCGGGAAACACGGCCGCCGAGATACCACTTCGAATCGCGGCCGCGGCGTCGTCATAGGCCCCGAACGCCGACTTGAGCCGCTTGCGGTCGATGAAGATGTGCCCCGCTGCTCGCATGGCCCGACCGAGTACCGGGAGCTTGAGCATCTCCTGCTTGGCGACGAAACGCAGGCTGTGGGGCAGCGCCGCCATCAAGGCCCAGATGTCCACCAGCGACGTGTGGTTGGAGGCGAAGACGTAGGATCGTTCGGGGTCGAGCCGGTCGAGGCCCGTCGTGGTCAGCGCGATCCCGTTGGCCTTGAGCAGGCTCGCTCCCCATGCCCGAGATCCGCGATCGTAGTACCCGCCACGCTTCCAGCGGACTCCCATCCACGAGGTCACTATGGATCGCATGCCGATCCACAGGGTGATACCTGTCAGGCTGAGAAGATACCAGACGGTACGCATCAGCCGAAGTGATCGTACCCGGCGATCCGCTGAGGAACGCCGTCGAGAAGCAACTCCACCCCTGCCCCCTGTTCGATCCGCCCGATTTCCGTCAAGGCGAGTTGGTGGTCGGCCCGGAAAGTACTCGCGGCCGCTGCTGGAAAGTCTCCAGGCATGGCCACGAGCAACTGGTAGTCTTCGCCGCCGGCGGCAGCGAACACGGCAGGGCGCTGGCCCACCAGTGCGGCGGCCTCGTCGACCCCCGGCCCCAGAGGGAGCAGGTCCAGTGCCACGATGGCCCGCACTCCCGACCGGGCGGCGATGTGCCCCACGTCGCTTGCCAGCCCATCGCTCACGTCGATCATGGCCCCGGCCCCGTGCGCGGCCAGCCACCGGCCGGCGCTGATGAGCGGTTCCGGCCGGGCAAATGCCGAGCGGGCATCAGCCTGAGGCTCCCGGTGGCGTTGCCACATGGTGAGCGCGGCGCGGGCGCCTCCCAGCCGGCCCGTCAGCCACAGCGAATCGCCCGGCCGGGCGCCGCCTCGCCCGACCGGTTGGTCGGCCGAACCCACGGCACACACGTCGATGGTAATGGCGTCGGCCCGCGACAGGTCGCCTCCGAGTACCACGGCACCGACCGCGGCACACACCTCACCCACGCCCCCCATGATGTCCTCGGTTAGCCCGCCCCCCGCCTCGCTGCCGGGTACACCCACCGCTGCCAGTACTCCGATGGGCTGAGCCCCGGCGGCCGCCAGGTCACTCATGGCCGCGGCGGCCGCACGCCAGCCGATTTCTACCGGCTGCAACCAGTCTCGCTGGAAATGCACTCCTTCGATACTCAAGTCGCTGCTCAATACCAGCACACCGCCCGGCCACGGAACGGTGGCGCAATCGTCACCCAGCCCACGGGCACTCGGTCCCAACCGCGTCGCCACCCTGCGGATGAGATCGAACTCCTCCCCCGGGCCCAACCCGATGTCGGAGGCTTCGGCGGTCATGGCCGGATGGCGTCCAAGCGCCATCGTACCAGGCCGGCGTTGGTGCCGACCCAAAGGAAATCACCCTGCACCGTCAGGTCGAGCGGAATTCCGGGGAGGTCTTCTCCCACCCGCAACACTGCTCGCACCGGACTGGCAACCGTGGCGAAGGCGACGCCCCGCTCCCCCGCCACCCAAAAACCGTCATCAAAGAGGGCAATGCGGCGCAGCCGACCCAGCACGCCCGAGAGGTTGGGCCCCAGAGTCCACTCGGATGTGGCCGGGTCGCGCCACAGGAGTTGGTCGTTGGTCATGCCGACCAGGGTGTCCGCCTTCCAGGCGAGGTCCAGCACCGCCACCTGGAAGCTGGGCGACTCACTCAGCATGCGTGGCTGAAACAGCCCGGTGATGCCGGGGAGTGCATAACGGATACCCAAGTCAGTGCCGAACCACACGGTGTCGGCCGAACTGGTGACGGCCCATGCCCGCCCGGTAAAGCCCACCCCGACTGGACGAATTTTGAGGGAATCGTCGATCAGGGCCAAGCCGCGAAAGGTTCCCACGACCACGGCGCCGCGGTACGCCGCGACCGACAAGACCCGGTCGTCCGGCAAGCCGCGGGTGCGGTCGAACACCTCGATCGACGCTCCGTCGGTGGGCACCCGAGATCGGAAGAGCACACGTCTGAACTCCAGTCACACTGATATATCTCGTATGCCGTCTTCTGCTTGAAAAAAAAAAAGCCCGCCAACTCAGGCCATGTGCGATACTCACTGTAGCGTAACCCTGATCTCTCTCTGGCGTAACCCCTCTGCACTCCCACCTCTAGCTAATACTCCCTCTCCCTAGA
>CAJVYZ010000557.1 GCA_913009915.1 uncultured Gemmatimonadota bacterium
TAAAGAGTATACGAAGTCGCACAAGGCCAAGGAGTGACGGATCTCGGAGTGTAATGTAAAAAATTAAATAGTAAATATTCTTATGTGTTTGTTTTTTTTTTTCAAGCAGAAGACGGCATACGAGATATATCAGTGTGACTGGAGTTCAGACGTGTGCTCTTCCGATCTAGATCCCGCTTCCCCGCGAAGAAATCCGATACCCGGCTTCTTCCACCCATGATGACAGCGAGATCGGCTCGAGACCAATCGTGCTGCCCGAGCATGAAGGCGACGACCTCCTGCGGGGTGGCGTATTGGTCGAGCGTGTAGTGCTCTTCGTCGTATGCCTTGACGAGGAGCTCGAGCAACTCCATGAGATCGTGATCCGCCGTGCCCGGATGGGGGGCCATGTCGATCAGCGTGATCAACGCCTCGTGGGCGGCGTCGTAATCCTCGTCGGACCGAATCGGTCTCGGGGGCGTCAGGATGTCAGTGATTTGCATGGGTCCCTCTCGTCTCGCTACAGAGTGCCTTCGTTCGACCTCCGGTCATACTCTCGGTGAGTCATCACCCGGCGGATCACCACCCGTTGGTTCTGGTAGGTGGTAGTCGTACTGATCCGGTACTTGTTCCCTCCGACGTTGAATATCGTGAGACCACGCCCAAGGAAGTCGGCGTGTCCCAGCGTTTCTCGAACATCATGGGGGCTTTGCCAGACAGCCATCTCGACTACCGTCACCCAGGCGGCCATGGGTGCTCTGGCCTGTGGCCGCCGCCGCACGAAGCGCTGAACCAACATCTTACCGATCAGTTCCACGGCCTCATCCCATTGTTCGACGTTACCAATATGGTAACATCGAGAGCCGGGTCTGTCAATACCAAATTGGTAACATCGTCCTGTGATCTAGTGTTTCAATTCGAGACGAAGCCGTTACTGCACGATCCTCAACAACAGACCGGCAAGGCCCTCGTCCGGCCGCTGCTACACCCTCAAGCGGGCGACGGCTTGGCGCCGGGTTTCCCTTCCGCGACGTTGTGATAGAATCGCGTCGTGGGATAGGCGAAGTCGATATCGTCCCGCTGGGCAAACTCGGTCAGGATCGCCTCCCAGATCTCCTCGGACACCGCCCGCCGCCGGCGGGCATGAACCACGTAGCGGAGCGTGAGCAGCACGCCGCTGTCCTGGACGCTGGTATAGACGACGGGATCGAACGACATGCTACTGATGAAGAATTTCTCCCGGGCCCGTGCGATCTGGGCGGCGGCCACGTCGGTGGCCGATGCGGCGTGCTTGGCCGACAGGTCTGCCAGGATGGACTTGGCGCCTCGCCAGTCGCTCTCGAAGGTGACCAGCACGGCGAGTTCGTCCCAGATGTACTGGAAGCCGCGGGTGTAGTTGGCCAGTCCTGCGGTGATTACCATGGCGTTGGGGATATGAATCAGCCGTCCGGTGGTCTGGTCGGCATCGGCCCAATTGCCGATTTCCAACAGGGTGAACTGGAACAGCCGGATATCGACGACGTCGCCGGTGAACTGGTTGATCTCGATCCGGTCACCCAGCTCGAACGGCTTGCGCCAGACGATGAACCCCCACCCCGCCATGTTGGTTAGGATGTCCTTCATGGCAATGGCCAAACCGGCCGAGACCAAGCCGAGGTATGTCGCCACCCCGCGAAGAACCGAAGACCAGATACTGGCGATGCCGATGAAGCCGAGAACCACTGCCACGTACTGGGTCGCCTTGCTCCAGCGGTAGCGGACCCCGTGGTCCTTCACCGTCCGGGCAAACCCCAACATGATCAGCCGCCGCGACAGCCACAGCACCAGGATCCACATCAGCGACGACAGCAGGCGGCCCTGCATGGCCGGTGTCATACCAAACTGGCTGCGGAACCACTCGCTCATCGATTCCATAGGCTCACCCGGCCGCTGCGCTGCGGCGTGTCGGAAATCAGCAACTGGACGTTCCCCCGGGCGGCGGCCACCCTGGAAGGCCGGCGCCCAGTTTGAAAGATGCCGGGCCACGGCCGGAATGGAAACAGCCAAATGGCGCAGGAGGACGGCGATAGTGTACCAGACGGCGGGGAACGTGGTCCGGGGGGACGGAACCCCCGACCCGGGGAGACTGTTCTACCGGTATGATTCCGGACCTCACCCCAGCCGATGAGCACCCATGACCACGCTTCGTTTCGTCATCGCGGCCGCCATGTTGGGCAAACTGGATATCGTGAAAGCATCGGTCGGCGCCTTTCCAGGGCTTCATTCGGTGCCCGGCCCGCACGGCATTTCGCTGATAGCCCATGCGAAGAAAGGAGGTGAGCAAGCCATACATGTATTGAAATTTTTAAAGAATCTGGAACCGGCGTAGGCAGAGAGGCGGATGCCTGGGGAGGCTAGGAAGAAAATGAGGATCGCGAATTCTCGCGAACCAACTCCAAACACTGTTTCTCAAATAAAAGAATCAGGTCACGATTAATTTGCAGCATCTGGATGAGTCGCTCGGCCAGAAGTTGCCGATTTTTTACCTGGGAGAGACCAGGCGTGATATCTTGACCGCATAAATCAGACACTTCACTTTTTGCATTCTCAAAAATGCGCTCGATTAGCGTATAAAATTTTTCCTGAACAGCTACGGGTTCCTTTTCAAGGAAGTGATGTTCA
>CAJVYZ010000558.1 GCA_913009915.1 uncultured Gemmatimonadota bacterium
GAGTTGGCGTGGATGCATCAACGGGCAGTCTGTGTGGGTCGATAGGAGTGTGGAGCATCATTCGCTGGTGCTGAGGGGATGATGTTGTTATCGTTTTTTTTTTTTTTAATGATACGGCGACCACCGAGATCTACACTCTTTCCCTACACGACGCTCTTCCGATCTCTGCCACCGCGATGCCGACGTTGCGACCCAGTCGTTCCGGACGCCACAGGACGGCCGCCACGAACGCTCCGGTGACCATGATGCCGCCGCCTCGGATGATCTGCGTTGCGACGCCTCCCGGCTGGACCAACCAGAGCACCGCCCAGGCTACAATGGCACTCAACCACAGGCGCTCTCGAGTGGTCCGGAGGCCGGACACCAGCAACAGCACCCCGATCGGTCCCAGCGCAAAGACGATGATATCGGGCCACGCCAGGAGCATGTAGCCCGCCAGAGCCAGGAACGTTCCTGGTGAGACCCGACGTCGTGCTGGGGGTGCCGGGAGGTCGGTCAGCCGCCGTGCCCCTTGATGTAGGGGAGCAGGGCCAGCTCACGGGCACGCTTGATGGCGGTGCTCAACTGACGCTGGTGCCGCCCGCAGGTGCCCGACAACCGGCTGGGGAGCATCTTGCCCCGCTCGGTAATGAACCGGGACAGGAGACGCTCGTCCTTGTAGTCCACTACCCGGACACCCGATTCGCAGATGGCGCACGACTTGTTCCGTCGCCTCATGAGTCGCCCTCCTTTGTCTCGGCAGGGGTGACTTCCGGGACCACGGGCTGCGGACCATCGTTGAGTACGATGAGGTGGCGGAGGACACTCTCGGCGAGCTTGACCGCGCGCTGGTATTCAGGCAGCGCCTCGGTCGCCGTTTCGAACTGGGCGATGACGTAGTAGCCGGTTTCGTGGTTCTTGATGGGGTAGGCCAGCGTACGCTTGCCCCAATGGTTGCACGCTGGTGCGTCGGCCGTCGGCTGGGCCAGGAGCGAATGAAATTGGTCCAAGTGCTCCGAAATCGTGGCCTCGTCGAGGGCGGAATCGAAGATATAGACCGCCTCGTACTGACGTGTCATGACACCTTCCTTTGGTCTGGTAGCCCCGACCCGGGTGTCCGGTCGAGGAGGGTTGGCTAAGTGGCCTGAAGATAAGTGGTTGGCAGGATCATGGGAAGCGCTGCCGCTGGAGGGCGAGGCGCTGAGCCGGACATTGACCGAGTGCCCTAAGGGGAGATATTACGGGGTCGAATGTCGAATGTCGAATGTCGAATGTCGAACATCGATTGCCACGAATATCGAACTGAACTAGGAATCACTTCGATATTCCTGGCATTCGATATTCTTGGCATTCCCAATGAGTTGCAAACCTTGAAGCGAGGAGCGATGGAGATCCTGTCGATTCAGGTCGGGCAGCCGAAGTCCTACGGCGTGGCTGACGCCGAAGACCCCCTCGAGCGGCCCTGGGTGTCCGCCATCGACAAGCAGCCGGTCTGGGGACGAGTGTGGCTCGGGGCCGAGGGGCTGGCTGGCGATACCCAGGCCGACCGACGCCATCATGGCGGGCCGGACATGGCGGTACTGGTCTACGCCGCCGAGCACTATCCCCGTTGGCGAGAGGAATTGGCCGATCCCGGGTTGGCCCACGGCGCCTTTGGGGAGAACATCACGCTGGACGGCGCCGACGAGCACACGGTCTGTATCGGCGAGGTGTTTGCCGTCGGCGATGAGTTCACGCAAGCCCTCGCCGTACTTGGCCTGCCAGTATTTGTGCGGCGTGATGAAGCCGAGCAGGCCGGTCGGAGCGAGCAACTCCAAAGCGCGTTCGATGAAGACGACATAAATGTCGTAGTTACCCTTCTTTGCAGACTTGTATCGCCACTTATAGAACTCGCATTCCTCCGGCGCCCACTTGTTTAGCTCCTGGACGCGGATGTACGGCGGGTTGCCGACGATGGCATCAAAACCCTCCCGCGATTCCAGAACGCGACCAAAGCCGCGCGTGTGGCTGGTCCAATCGAACGGGTTCATCCGGAAGCGCGTGTCTTCGTCGCCGATGAAAAGATTGGCGTGCTTCTCCTCCCACCAGCGGTCGAAGTCGGTCTGCGAGAGCAGGCTGTTGCCACAACGGATGTTGTTGTCGAGCGGCGGGAGAAGTTGGTTCTCCAGCCAGTCGCGCTGCCAGTTCGGTGGGAGCGTGCCCTCCAGCATTTTGAGGTAGAGGCTCATAATGGTGACCTCCACCGCCTGGGCGTCAATATCCACGCCGTAGAGACAGGAGGTTAGAATGGCTGCTTTGAAATCCGGGGCGAGATTCCACTGTCCATCGTCGCCCTGAAAGGCGAGCTTCCTTTTTCGCTTGCGCGCGCGGGGCGTTGCCGGCACCTCGGCTGCGTCCGGGTGGGCGGTGAAGTAACGGAGACAGTGGTCCATGAGAT
This sequence comes from uncultured Gemmatimonadota bacterium, assembly GCA_913009915.1. GTDB lineage: Bacteria > Gemmatimonadota > Gemmatimonadetes > Gemmatimonadales > GWC2-71-9 > N074bin45. The sequence goes on from CAJVYZ010000558.1 coordinate 2,417, forward strand.
ACTGGAAAACGGCAATGAGGAACGAGCCGGAGCCACAGGCTGGATCGAGAATCTTCAGCTCCAATACGTCAAGCGGCGCGCGGTTCCCCAGTTGTGGGCCGACGACCCGGCGGATGATCGTATCCACGACGAATCGCGGCGTGTAATAGACGCCGCCGGCATGTCGGACCTCGGGTTTTTCCTCCGCCTCGACGCGGCGATGCAGGTCGGCAGG
>CAJVYZ010000559.1 GCA_913009915.1 uncultured Gemmatimonadota bacterium
CCATTGGACGCCCTGTCGGGGCCGATACCGCCCTGCTCCGCTCTCGCCGCGGCAGGTCTTTGGGAGTGGGCGACACGGCCGAGAGGGCGCCGGTCAGCGAGTCGTCCTAGGCACGCGGCGGCCTCGTGCGGTCGTCATTGGCCCCTGATTCGTCAGCGGGCTTCTCGAGCTCCGAGCGGACTTTCCTTCGAGTGCTCCACCCCATCAAGCCGTACACCGGACAGGCGGCCGTTGCGGCAGTGGCTATGAAGACCAGGCCCAGCAGGGTCAGATAGCGCCACGGGCTTTCCAGGGCACCGTACAATCCCAGCAACCCGACCCCAATGACGATCCGGGCTGCCCGGTCGAGTAGGCCGACGTTCCTTGTCAACAATCCCTCCTCGGCTGGTTGACGCCCAGTGGGGTGGTAGTCAGCGGCTCTCCGGATGACTGATGGCCCAGATGTACGCCGCCACGGCGCGCACCTCGTCGTCGCTGATGTGGGAGCCTCCTCTGGGGGGCATCGCCATGCCGGTCTTGGAGTCGTCCCGGGTCGTGCCGTTGAACACCTGGGTGACGATTTCTTCGTACCGGCCCTCGCTCCGGATCCAGGTCGAGTCCGACAGGTTGGGGCCGATGCCGCCTTCGGGAACCGCACCGTGACACAAGTAGCACAGGCCACGGCTGCTGTAGATCTTCTTGCCCTCGGCGATGGTCGACTCCGTCACGCCTGGGGGCAGCGACGGCGGCAGGCGCATCCCCAGGGTGGGGTCGAATTGTTTCTGCCGGCTCACCGACCAGATGTAGGCGGAGACCGATCGAATCTGGTAGTCTGACAGGTCGCCTTCGCCGTGGCCCGGCATTCCATCGCCGGTCTTGGAATCGACCTCGGGCACCCCGGTCCGGATCAGGGCGATCAAGTCGTCGTAGCTGCCCGACACGTGCAGCCACACCGAGTCCTTGAGGCTGGGGCCCGGATCTCCCCAGGGAGGGTCCCCGTGGCACTCGAAGCACTTGCCGGGCCCGGTGTAGACCTCCTTGCCATCGAAGATCATCTGGGAGGTCACCCCGGCAGGAAGCGTGACCCTGATCAGCTGTGCTTCCAGCGCGGCGGCAGTGGTGAACGCGGCGGCGGCGATCATCAGTGAAGCACGTAGGGTGCGGCGCATGTCTTCCTCCTGTATGGGACCGTCTCCGGTCCGATCAGTCTCGCTGTGGATCAGGGGCCATCGCTGTCGACCGCCGGACGCTCCAGCGCGGCCGGTGACCGGCTCAAACTCCACACATAGGCCACGACGGCGCCCAACTGGCCGTTGTCGAGCGGCACCCACCCACGCATCGGCATCGGTGAGCCGGTGGTGGACTCGCGTCGGGTGACACCGTGCGTCACCAGGCGCACGATCATCTCGTAGGATCCCGTCCCGTGGAGCCACACCGAATCGGCCAGACTGGGAGCCAGGTCGGTGCCCGTCCCATCCGGTCCGTGGCATTCCTGGCAGTTGGCGCTTCCCAAGAAGAGGGCCTGGCCCCGGGCCAGGGTGGAGTGCGACACGTCGGGTGGATCCGACTGGGCGGCCGTGGGATTGGCACACAGCACCGATAGCAAGGCGAGCGTAGCCAGCAGCAGCACGGCGTGGTGCCAGCGAACTCCCCAGTGACGGGATGACGATGAATCCAAAGGCGTCGGTCTCATGATTCAACCCTCTTTCCCGGGCCCACGGCCCCATGTATCACACTAGGGTTTCGCCCTGAGTGAATAGTGAGGTCACTATGAAGCTTTCTTTCAGCTGGCCGCCGCAAAGTTTCAAGCTGGGTTCACGATCCCTTCATTGCCCTGATGTTACCATGCTAATGCAGTCAACTCTGGAGGAGGTTATGAAACTCATTCACACGGCTCGGCCAACCCTGCGCCGAGTCACCCCCGATGCGGATCGGCTGTTCGAGCGGATCTTCCCGGACCAGTTCTTCGGGAATCTGTTTGAACCGATCCCAGTACCCACGGACTGGATGCCCGCCTGCGACGTGACCGAGACCGACGCCGAATACATCGTCCGTCTCGAAGCGCCCGGCGTCCACAAGGAAAACATGGACGTCAAACTGGCGGGCGATCTGCTCACCATCACCGGTCGCCGCGAGCACATGGAAGAGAGCCGTGGTGAGACCGAGCTGTGGAAAGAGCGCGAGGTCGGCAAGTTCGTGCGGACCATGCGGCTGCCAGCACCGGTCGTGGAGGCAGACATCAGCGCAACCTATGAGGACGGGGTGCTGCACGTCCGGCTGCCCAAGGTGGTGAAAGCGATCGAGAGCAAGATCTCGATCAAGTAATATCCTCACACTGGGGACACCGGCCGCCGGCCCGAAAGGCCGGCGGCCACGTTGTTTCCGACTCCCCACGCTGTGGTTGATCAAGGCTAGCCGCCGGGCTTCGGCGTGGCCCTGTCTCGTCGCGGGGGCTGCGGGCGGGATCCTGGTCGTGGCAGTCGCCGGCCCGTCAACCGTGTTCTTTGCCGCTCAGGGACCGGGCGACTACCTCGCAGCAGCCCTCATCGGTGGGGCTGCCGGTGCCGTGTTTTGGTGGATTGGACTCAAGCCCAAGCCATCAAGGGTGTCCTGACGAATGAAACGGGCGCCCTCAGCGTGATGGAG
>CAJVYZ010000560.1 GCA_913009915.1 uncultured Gemmatimonadota bacterium
GATGTGTGGTATGTTTTTTTTTTTTTCAAGCAGAAGACGGCATACGAGATATATCAGTGTGACTGGAGTTCAGACGTGTGCTCTTCCGATCTGAGGCGGCGGTCACCCGAAACGGCCCGCTGCCGACGGCGTCACCGGTCGTCTGTTTGATCGTCACCAGCGCCGGGTGGGCTAGAACCTGTGGCACCGTCCGCCGTGCCTCGGAGAACTCCAGAACGAGTGCCGTGTCCCCCCGGAGCGTGGCGCGGCGAATACCGGCCCACCCCACCAGCATCCCGCTGGTCCCGGTCCAGGGCCGTGGCGTTCTCACCTCGGCGAACGACCGGGATACGTCCGCGACGGCGACGGATGTACCATCAGCAAACCGGGCATCCGGCCGCAGCGAAAAGGTCCAGAAATAGCCGCTGCTGTCCACTGACCACCTGGAAGCCAGGCCGGCGACGGCGTCGCCGCGGCAATCGAGACGAATCAGTGTCTCACCGACTTGGTGGGTGGTGAATCGTTGGGGCCGGGTCCCGGGGAAACCGGGTTCCGAGACGACGATGGGGTAGAGGTCGGGTCCCATGGCAATGCTCAGCGGCCACGTCGAGTCCATCGAATCGGCCGACGCCACCAGCGGGCAGCCGGTCGGCACCGGCAGCGACGATGCCCGGGGTTGGCCGCAGGCCCCCAGCAGCCCAACCGCCAGCAGCGGCAGCGCCACAGGCAGCGTGGTCCGCGACGGGCTGAGCGGACGTTCGGTCATGTCCCATACTGACGTTCGGTCATGTCTCATACTAATGAAAACACCGCATCCTGACAGATATGACCCCGGGCACCTTCCATCCCCCGAACCAACCGGGCATGTTTCGCTCATGTCGGCCCCCCCCGAATACCTTAGAACCGCCTTGGCGGGCCGGTACCAAATTGGCGACGTACTCGGTAGCGGCGGAATGGCCACCGTCTACCGCGCCGATGACATGCGCCACAGGCGCCAGGTGGCCGTCAAGGTCCTGCGGTCGGAACTGTCGGCCTCCATCGGGGTCGATCGGTTCCTCAAGGAAATCGAGATCGCCGCCGGGCTGCATCATCCGCACATCCTGATGTTGATCGACTCGGGCGAAGTCGACGGCGTCCCCTACTACGTCATGCCTCTCGTCGAAGGTGAGTCGCTGCGTCATCGATTGGAGCGCTCCGGTCCCCTCGCCATCGATGAGGCCCTGGCCATCGCGGTCGAGGTGGCCGACGCCCTCGACTTTGCGCACCAACAGGGGGTGATCCACCGTGACATCAAGCCGGAAAACATTCTGCTGGCAAACGGCCATGCCGTGGTCGCGGATTTCGGTATCGCCAAGGCCATAAGCACCGCGGGAGGCGACAACCTGACCCAGACGGGATTCCCCGTCGGCACTCCGGGCTATATGAGCCCGGAGCAGGCCGCCGGCCTCACCGACCTCGACGCTCGAAGCGACATCTTCAGCCTTGCCTGCGTCTGCTTCGAGATGCTCACCGGCACATCACCGGGAATGTGGCCGTCCGAATCCACGCTCCGCGCCGGCAGGTTCGAGTCGCTCGAACCAACCGCGCGGGACCGGCTCGATGCCCTCCCGCCTGCCATCGAATCCTCCCTGGTGCGGGCCATGGCCCTCCGGCCGGAGCAGCGACACCCCAGCGCCACGGCCTTCACCGAGGCGCTCCGCGGCTCCCCAAGCCCGGGCCGACGCCGCTTCGACGAGAACGAGGTGGAGCGCATCATCCAGGACGCAACGAACCTGGAGGCGCAATCGACGGTAGACCGGACCATGACCATCGGCGGGGTCGAGGCCATCGCGGCTGAAGCCCAGATTCCGGTCGAGCACGTTCGGGAGGCGGCCAAGGCGCTCGAGCGACCAACTGGCGGCTTGGTGCGGGGAGGGGTGTTCGGGCTACGGCCCAAGATGACGCTCGAGCGATTCGTCGAGGGCGAGGTGTCGCCAGAATCCTACGGGGCGCTCCTGGAGGACATCCGGGTCGCCCTCGGCGAGACTGGGACCCTGGCGGAAACGCTGGGGAAATCGTTGGTGTGGAGTTCCCCAGCGCACGGGACCGGGCGCAAGACCAGCCTCCTGGTGAGCCCGGCCGATGGGCGCACTCGCATCAGATTCGATGACGACGATCGCCCTCCGGCACGAACCTTCATCATGATCCCGATCCTGGCGGTGAGCGCCATCCTCTTACTAGTCATCGGCGAAGGGGTCGGCGATGCGGCCGGGTGGTCGACCCTCCAGGCAGTACTTGCAGCCCTGGGTGTATCCGGCGCCTTCTTCTCCACCACCTACCTGTTGGCCCGGCGCTCCTTCCGCCGCGAGCTTCAAAAGAGATCCCGGACGCTGCATGAACTGATGGATCGCCTGACCCAACGGATCGGCCAGAGTACCGCTCCCGATCGGCGCCTCCCCCGTCCGGTCGCCACACCCGACACCTGAATCAGATCGGAAGAGCGTCGTGTAGGGAAAGAGTGTAGATCTCGGTGGTCGCCGTATCATTAAAAAAAAAAACAAAACAAACAACAAAAAAAAAAAAACAAAAAATAAACAAAAAAAAAAAATAAAAGAAGTAGAAAAAACATGCGACACAGCACAAGCAATGCCGACTACGTATGACAA
>CAJVYZ010000561.1 GCA_913009915.1 uncultured Gemmatimonadota bacterium
CGACCTCAACCAGCGCGGTGACCTGATAGCTCTCAGGCTCGGCGTCGAAGCCGCCGGCTACGGCGTCGACCGGGCCTGGGCCGCGCAACTGCCGTTCGTGTTTGCCTTCGGCTCCGCCGGTCACTACAGCAACGACGCTCTGTTCGCCTCGGGAAGCGGCAACTGGACCATTGGCCTGGGCCTTCGCTGGAATATCCTGCGCGGTTGGGCTGGGCCGGGAGAAGTAAACAAGGCCAAGGCGGACCGCGAAGCGGCTGAGGCACGGGCCGAGGCGGCTGCTCGGCAAGCGGATGTCGAAGTGCAATCTGCCAAGCGCATGGTGGCCGCTGCCCGGAAGCGAGTAACGGTCGCCGAACGGGCCGATGTCGAAGGTGTCGAGGCCCTGGACCAGGCGCGCCTTCGCTATCGCACGGGCACCTCGCCCATCACCGAATTACTCGACGTCCAAGCCGCCGCAACCAACGCCACGCTCAACCTGCTGGCCGCCAGCCGCGACTTCCACGTGGCGCAGGCCGCGCTCGACTTCGCCTACGGAGTGAACGACCGATGAATCGCATGCTGACTGTTGGCGTCTTGGCCCTGGCCACCGCCGCGTGCGGCACCAGCCACGACGAGGTCCCGCACCAGGCCACCACCGAACACGCAACCGTCGAGGCGCGCACCCGAACGGTGTCGTCGCTGGTTCCCGTAGAAGGAACCGTCGCCGCCCGCCATCGCGCCGAAGTGTCTACCAGGCTCATGGCCCGGGTGACGTCCGTGCCGGTCGATGTCGGCAGCGTGGTGCGCCGCGGGCAGACGCTCATCCGCCTGGGGACCGAGGACATCGCCGCCAATCGCGCCAAGGCCGCCGCCGCCGTCCGGGTCGCCGAGGCCGCCCGCGTCGAGGCCGCCCGCCAGGCCGCTCGCATGGACACGTTGTTGGCCGCCGACGCCGTGGCCCAGGTGCAGCGGGACCAGGCCTACCTGGGACTGACCCAGGCGGAGTCGCAGCTGGCCCTGGCTCAGGCGACCGCCGCCGAGGTGGGCATCGCCGAGGGATACTCGACCATCGTGGCGCCGTTTGCCGGGACGGTGGTGTCCCGTTACGTCGATCCCGGCGACCTGGCCAACCCGGGCATGCCATTGATCGTGGTGGAGAGCGGTGGCGCCAGAGAAGCGGTGCTGGCGGTGCCGACCGATCTCGCCGCCGGCCTTGGCGCGGGAGATAGTCTGGAAATCGCCGGCCACGACGGCCGCTCGACCATCGCCGGCATCCGCGCCGTGGCGGGCGGGGCCGACCCGCGGAGCCGGACAGTCGACGTTAGAGCGGTGTTGCCGGCCGACTGGCCCACCGGTCTGTCGCTCACCGGGTACGTCCCGGCAGGCACGCGCGAGGCGGTGGTGATTCCCGATTCGGTAATCGTGCGTCGCGGCCAGCTCACGGGCGTTCGGGTGGTGATCGACGGCCGGGTCACACTTCGGTGGGTACGCCTTGGCCGGACGGTACCCGGCGGCATGGTCGAAGTGTTGAGTGGCCTGGTCGACGGCGACAAGGTGACGTCATGAAGACCGGGTTTTCGGGCGGCGTCGCCAAGAAGTTCCTCAACTCCAAGCTGACGCCGCTGTTGATCGGCGCCTCCCTCCTCGCCGGGTTGGGGGGCTTGCTCACCACGCCGCGGGAAGAAGAACCGCAGATCCAGGTGCCGATGATCGATGTCGCGGTAGGGCTCCCCGGCGGAAGCCCCGAGGAAGTCGAACGCCGAGTGGTGGAGCCGCTGGAGCGCGCCATCTGGGAGGTGAGCGGCGTCGAGTACGTGTACAGCGTGGCGCAGTCGGACGGGGCGTTGATCACCGCGCGCTTCCTGGTGGGCACCGAGCCCGAGTTGGCGCTGGCCCGACTCTACGGCAAACTGTTGGCCAACATGGACAAGGCGCCCCCGGGCGCCACGCCGCCGTTCGTTACCGTGCATGGTATCAACGAAGTACCCATACTGACGCTCACTCTCTCCGGCGGAAGCGATCCCGGAGACGGTTATCTCCTCAGGCAGCAGGCCGTGGAGCTGGCCGTGGAGTTGAAGCGGTTGCCGGACGTGGCCGAAACCTGGGTCACCGGAGGGGCGCCCAGGGAGGTGGCGGTCACGCTCAATCCGCAGGCCCTGGCCGCCCGAGGGTTGTCGGCGGCGGTGGTGCTCCAGGCCATCGGGGCCGCCAATGTCGAGTACCCGGCGGGAGAGCTGCTGGCGGGCAACCGTTCCATCCCGGTCAGGGTGGGTCACCTACTGCGCAACGTGGACGACGTCCGCGAGGTGGTGGTGGCGGTGGTCGATGACCACGCCGTTCGCCTGAGGGAAGTGGCCCGGGTGACCGACGGCCCCGCCGAGCCCAGTCAGTACGTCGCGTTTCTCGAGGGCCAGGGACACGAGTTCGAACCGGCGGTGACCATCGCCATCGCCAAGCGTGCGGGCACCAACGCGTCGATCATCACCGACGCGGCCATCGAACGGGTGAAGGAATTGCGCGGGGCGCTGGTGAGCGAGGACGTTCGCCTCACCGTCACTCGCAACTACGGTGAAACGGCCAACGAGAAATCGCAAGAGCTGTTGCTCCACATCCTCGTAGAACGGAAGAGCACACGTCTGAAC
>CAJVYZ010000562.1 GCA_913009915.1 uncultured Gemmatimonadota bacterium
GGTGGGGGGGGGGGGCGGAGGGAGAGGGGGGCAGTAAGCAATCGGCCGTACTATCGTGGATCAGCTCCACAACGACGACACCATCTCGACGCAATCCGTGTCGCTTTAGCGACATCAGCCGAGCCGCGGCTTCAGCCGCGAGTCTCCGCTCGGTCGACGACCAAGTAAGGGATCCATGACTCAATCAACCGAACGCCTCTCCACGGCCCTCGCCGATCGCTATCGGATCCTCAGCCGTCTCGGCGAAGGCGGCATGGCGATCGTCTATCTGGCCGAGGACCTCAAGCACGACCGTAAGGTGGCGGTGAAGGTGCTGCGGCCGGCACTCGCCGCGGTCCTCGGCGCTGACCGCTTCGTGCAGGAGATCAAGACCACGGCCAACCTGCAGCACCCGCACATCCTGCCGCTGTTCGACTCGGGCGAGGCCGACTCATTCCTTTATTACGTCATGCCCTACATAGAGGGCGAGACGCTCCGGGCCAAGCTGGACCGAGAGACGCAGCTGGGCATCGATGAATCGATCAAGATCGTCACGGAGGTGGCCGACGCACTGGACTACGCCCATCGCCAGGGTGTGATCCACCGCGACATCAAGCCCGAGAATATCCTGCTGCACGACGGCCGCCCCATGGTGGCGGATTTCGGTATCGCGCTAGCCGTAAGCGCGGCTGCGGGTGGGCGGATGACGGAGACTGGATTGTCGCTCGGCACGCCGCACTACATGTCACCCGAACAGGCGACGGCCGAGAAGGATCTCACCAACAGATCCGATATCTATTCCTTGGGAGCAGTGTTGTACGAGATGCTGACTGGTGATCCGCCGCATACGGGGTCATCGGCTCAGCAGATCATCATGAAGATCGTGACCGACGAGCCGCGTCCCATAATGGAGTTGCGTAAGTCTGTGCCACCGAACGTCGCGGCGGCGACGGCCAAGGCGCTGGAGCGGTTAGCGGCGGACCGGTTCGAGAGTGCCAAGCGCTTTGCCGATTGCCTGGCGGAGCCGGGCTTTCGGTATGCGGCCGGCTTCACGGAGCAGCCCAAGCCGGCTCCCCGGTTTACCGGACGCCTTGCTGTCCGCGTCCTCGCGGCAACTTCAATGGTGCTCGCCGTCCTGCTGGCGTGGGCGGTCACCCGTTCCGGGCCGAGCGGGCCTACGGTCTATGACGTCGCACTGTCGGACAGCGCACCGTTGTGGTTCAACGGAAATGGCTTCGACGTATCTGCGGACGGTGGCTTCGTCATCTACTCGACGTCGCACGCAGGCGGCAGCCTCTGGTATCGCAGCCTCGTGGATGCGGCAACCCGGCGCTTGGAGGGCACCGCGAGCGCCAAGAGCCCGACGGTGTCGCGGGACGGCCGTCAGGTGGCCTTCATCCGCACCGACCAGTCCGGCGTCTTCACTCTGGAAGTCGTGGGCGTGGATGGCGGCACTCCCACCACGCTTGCGGAAACCGATGCGACCGCCTTCCCTGATTGGCGAGACGATGGTCGTTTGTTGCTCATGGATTTCGACGGCGCCCGGGCGCGCTGGTTCGATGCCGCGAGTGGCACCTTCACGACGCAGGCCACCAGCGCGGGATGCCAAAACGCCCAGTCCCTCCCCGATCCTGATGCGTTTCTGTGCAGCGGCGGCGGGCGAAGTTATATCCATGAGGTCAGTTTTGCGGAGGGAGGGACAGGAGATAAGCGGGTGATGCGGCAGTGGTACCGGGCGGATTCGTCGGCCGTGTTTGGGTCGAACTTCCGGATCGTCGACCAACGTTATCTGGTGTACGTGTCCCTATCCGGAGCGCTGGTTGCGGCCGCCGTCGATATCCCCGCCCGGACCGTGGGACGTTCGGTACGCATGCTTTCGGGGGAGCTCGCCAGGCAGGCGCCGTGGGGCAAAGCATCGTACGAGTTGTCGTCCAACGGCACGCTGGTCTACACGTTCGGCACGGACGGCTTTCGCGGCCACCTGGTGGCCACTTCGCGTTCTGCCATCGACACGTTGCTTCCGATCGCAGAAAGTTTCCTCCGTTTCGCCTTCAGCCCCGACGGCGACCGGGTAGCCGCCGTGACCCAGGTCAGAGACGGGCAGGAGCTGCGGATCTACACTCTGAACACCGGTGATTTCGTCGTCGCGGCGTCCAGCCCCGAAATTGAACGCCCGGCCTGGAGCCCTGACGGGGACAGAATCGTAACGACAGTCGGCGACACGATCTTCCTCATTCACCTCAATGCCATCGGCACGCTGGAACCGCAATTCGCGGTAGCTGATCAATACGCCGGGTTCGTATGGCTGCCGGACAACAGGCTCGTGGGTATCGCCTGGGACAAGAGCAATGTCATCATCGCGGATCTCTCCACCGATCCCGTGCAGCTCGATACCGTGGTGGGGGATGCCTCCTTCGTTCGCCCATCGGCCGACGGCAAGTGGCTGGCCTACAATGCGGCCGATATTCTCTCCCTGTTGCTCGAACCCCTTCCCCGAACTGGCGAGCGCTATCACGACGCGAAGGTGTTGATCCCCAATCCGCAGTGGATCTCCCCCAGCCACGTCATCGTCGAGACTCTGTTGGGATCCGGTACCGCAACCGAGCGCAGTCACTTCGAGCGGTGCCCCCTCAACACGACCC
>CAJVYZ010000563.1 GCA_913009915.1 uncultured Gemmatimonadota bacterium
GCGGCACCGGACCAGGGGCGATGGCGTTCACGGTAATCCCGTCGGGCGCCCATTCGAGCGCCAGCGTGCGCGTCAGGGCGTCCACGCCGGCCTTGGCCGCCGTGGCGTGGGCCATCAACGGCCAGCCCCGGTAATGGAGCGTCATCGAGATGGACACGATCCGGCCGAAGCCCTGCTCCTGCATGACGGGATAGACGGCCTGGCAGCAGTAGAAGGTCCCGTACAGGTCGGTTTCGACCACCGCCTTCCAGGCGTTGGGCGACAAGGTGGCGGAGGGTGCGTAGAAGTTGCCCGCGGCGTTGTTGACCAGAACGTCCACCCGGCCGAGATGGGCCACGGTCTCCTGGACCATGCGCTCGACTGCTTCCCGGTCACGTACGTTGGTCTCAACGGCCGCGACCTTGGTGCCATACTGGCCCAGTTTGTCGACGGCGGCCTCGAGATGCTCGGGCTTGCGGGAGGCGATCGCCACGTCGGCACCCGCCGACGCCAGGCAGCTGGCGATGCCGAAACCGATGCCGGTCCCGCCACCGGTCACCAGGGCCACCTTGCCGCGGAGTATGTCCGGCGGAAGACCGAAGGCGTCGTCACGCGCCACCTCCTTCGGCGGACTTGCCGACGAACGCGGCCAGTCGTTGTTGGAATTGATCGCTCGCCAGCGCCCGCAACTGCTCCAGGCCCTCGGCGTTGAGGGTGTCGGCCAGACCGTTTCCGTTGTGACGGTCGATGAGGTGCTTGATCGTCGCGATGCTGCTTCGGGCGGAAGGTCGGATCTCCGCCGCCAGCTGCGCCAACGCCTCCTCGAGTTCTCCTTCGGGCGATACCGAGTTCACCAGTCCCCAAGCCAGTGCCTCCGCGGCGGAGATGGTCGAGCCGTCGATCAGAAAGCGGAACGTACGGCTGGGCCCGATCAACAGGGGGAGGCTACCGGTGGAGCCGCCGTCCGGCACCAGGCCCATGCGGGCGAAGGCCGAGGTGAACCGCGCGCTGGTGTCGGCGTAGCGCAGGTCACACGCCAAGGCCAGATCCAGGCCGAAGCCGGCCACGTTCCCCTGGATGGCGGCAACGACCGGCACGGGAGCCTTGGCGACGGCGAGGATCACTGCCTGGAAATCCCTCAGGCCGTCCTCGAGCTGTGACGGAGCAGGATCATTCCCCAACTGCGCGATCCAGCGCAGGTCCAGACCGACGGAAAAGTTGCCGGCCGCGCCGGTGATGACGACCATCCGTACCTCGTCCTCGGCTCCGGCGGCTTTCAACTCGTTCGCCAGACGTTTGGTGAGTTCTGGGGTCAGCGCATTGTGGCGGTCCGGTCGATTGATGGTGAACGTCCGAACGGAACCGTCGTTCGATACCAGGAGTTCGTCAGTCATCGGTAGCCTGGTACGCTTTGAGGCCGTCGGCGGCCATGCCCATGGTGTGGTAGCCGTTGTCGACGTACACCACGGAGCCAGTGATGGCCGCGGCCATGGGGCTCAGCAGGAAGGCGGCGGCGTTGCCGACATCGGTCGCCAGGAGTTTCCGGGGTAGCGGCGCATTGGCCGAGCAGTAGTCGATCATCGTGCCGATGAAGCCGATGGCGGAGGCCGCCCGCGAGGCCCACGGCCCCGCGGAGATGGTGTTGATTCTGACGCCGTGGCGGCGGCCGGCCTCGAACGCGAGCGTCCTGGTGTCTGCCTCGAGCGCCGCCTTGGCGGTGGACATCCCCCCGCCGTAGCCGGGAATGACCCGCTCACCCGCAAGGTAGGTGAGCGAGAGGAACGCGCCGCCCTGCTGCATCATCGGGGCGAAGGTACGTATCAAGGCAACGTTGCTGTAAGCCGACACGCTCACGGCCGAGAGATACCCCTTGCGGGACGTGTCGAGCAGCGGCGACTTGACCTCCGGAGCGTTGGCCAGCGAGTGGACCACGATGTCGACGGGGGTGTCGCCGAAGTCCTCCACCAACCGGTTGGCCACGCCGGCCACACTGAAATCGCCGACGTTCTTGTACCGCTTGTTGGTGCGGATGTCCTCAGGGGCGTCTTCCAGGACGTCGTACTCGGCGTCGAGCGGGTAGATCCTCTCAAACTCGAGTTTGCCACCCCCGTCCAGTACCATGGAATCGGCCATCTTCCTCCGCTCGAGCAGTTTGGTGAAAATCCCCAGTGCCGGCGGCCAGGTGCCTACGCAGATCGAGGCACCGGCCTGGGCCAGGCGCTTGGCGATGGCAAAGCCAAAGCCGCCGTCGTCGGCCACGCCGGCGATGAAGGCCCGTTTTCCGGTAAGGTCGATGGAAAGCATCGTATGAATAGTCCAGTGTTGATTCGAGTTGACGCCTGCGATATCCAGCAAGGTTGCAAAGCTATCGCGGAAATGGCGGTGCGGCTAGGGGATTGGCAGCAAGGGGCTTAGGCCCACTGAAGGGCTTCCTCGAGGAGAATCCGCGCTGCCCCGCTCACCCGCTCACCATCGCCGATGCCGGGATCGAAGGCCGTGAGTGACATCCCCCGTATCGGGAGGGCCACACCGATCCGGGCAATGGCCCCCGCCGGCGGGGCGATGTCCGGCCCACCGACGGCTGCCCCCCCTTTTCCCTTTGCCGTCCCCCCACCCCCCCCCCCCAGCTCCCCTCTGC
>CAJVYZ010000564.1 GCA_913009915.1 uncultured Gemmatimonadota bacterium
CTTGGCGTATCGGGCGGCTATGTTCTCTAGTGGCGCCGTCAGGTGGACATGCACAACCCGGCGGCCGAATGCGCGACGCAGAGCGTCGATCTGCTCCGCAAGCCGTATTGAGTCGATCACAACCAATGACCCACCTGGCAAGTCGACAATCAGCGGGGCAAGGGCGTCGGCAACCCAATGGCCTCGGGTCATCGTGTCCAAGCGCTCGCCGTATTCCTGCAACGAACGTCGGCTGTCGACCAAATGCCCCTCCTCTTGCGCGAGTTCCCGAATCAGATCGGACGTGCCGAAGCGCTGTCCAGGTCGCCGTTTTAGCAGCATGTTCGCGAGTGTCGTCTTTCCCGACGAAACTCGGCCCGATAGGGCCACGATCGTCGACGCCATCAAACACCATCCAAGTGGTGGATTGTGACCTCGACTCCTCGTCGCGCGATGGAGCGGTCGATCTGGTCGCGGATGATGGGCCAATGCCCTTGGGCCTGGCCGGTGCCCAGTGGGGGTGCATGCACACTTGAGCCGGTTTCGACGGCGTATTGGCCGGCTCTGTCGAGGGCAGCAGCGAGTTCCGGATATCGAATTCGGGGCACCGCCGAGGGACCGTAGCCCTCCTGCGCTATGAGGCAGCAGACCGCTGGGCCCGTCAGGGAATCGAGCAGTTGCGCGTGCCCCAACGGGAGGGGCAATTCTTGGGTCCGTGCCCAGGACTCGAATTGTCGGGCTGCAGCAGGGAGTTCGCTCGCCAGTTGGCCTGCGAATGGCCCTGACCAGCTCCTCGCGCCATTGGTGACCAGGTGGAGGACCATTTGCTTCCCGTGCTCCGGTAGTGGAAACACGTTCCCCGCGACCTCTCTGAAGGTTGGTGTTCGTTCAGGTTCGTGGACCGGATCTACGAGCAAGCCCGCTATCCGGGGGTAGCGCTGGCCCGGATACGGCGACACACCAACCGCTTCGATCTGGACATCGGTATCCTCCCAGCGCTCCCGTTCCGACACGGTGTGGCCGATAGCTGTGCAGTCCCAGAGAGAGGAATCCGCAGGGATCCTCGGGTTTCGTAGCGCGGCTCCGACTGGTGCATCGACGGTGTAGTCGAGACTCAGTTGTGTTTGCGCCCCCTCCTCGACCCGTCTAGCCGCGAACATGGTTACGGGCGTACTCGCCATTGCCACGACACGGCGTAGCAGGGCTTCGGATGACACCGCGAGCCGAGAGCGAACCGCCATCAGGTGGCTGATATCGATGTACTCGATTCCGAGGTCGCGAAGGGTTTGCGACGGCATAAGAATCTCTGCAGCTGCGATATTGCAGAGCAGTTCTAGTTGCCAGTCGTCCCCTTTTGTCCACTCGGCCACAGCGCCACCGGAGGTTCTCTGTCGCACTCGCTCGCTGAAGTCTGGAAATAGCAGATGACCGAGTTCATGTGCGACGCTGTACCGAACCCGCCCTCCGGGGCGCGAGGGGTTGTACTCGACGATCGGCTTGTTGATAGTGGCGTCAATCACCGTCCGGGCATCAGACCGGAGATTCGCCGGGCGAACCAGGATACCGAGGAGGTGCGCTAGTTCGAACGGATCGTAGGGCGGTCCCGTCCATCCCTTGTCAATTCCCTGCAGGACCAAAGAGCGGGCGGCTTCGCTCACCGCCTTGACAGGGTCGCTGCCGCTGGCCAGAAGTAGCACGGACGGGTTCGTCCACTGGATGTTGGACGCGCCTGCGAGTGGGGATATGAGCGGATCGGACGTCGCGTTCATCAGATGCGCGACCCCCGCTTGATGCGGGTGTCTCCCCGCAGGCTGCTCCAGTTGCAGAGCGTCATTGCTAGTGGCCGATTCAATGCGACTGCCCTTCGATGTGTCTTATCGAGGAGGTTACCCCAGAAGGAGTGACTCCTCGATGACCAACGGTGTGCACGCGGGTCGGGTATCGACGTACCGACTACCCGCGGCGCTCGCAGTCGCGTTCACCATCCGAGCGGAGAACGTCGAACTGACGGTGACGCCAGCGCGCGTCGCTGGGCGGGAAGTGGGTGCCGATATCGCCGGCCCCCAGCGCCCCGAGGATGGCATCGGTGGGCGCATGTAGCCCCACATCCGCATCGGAATGGCCGAGCAGGCCAGCCGTATGCGCAATCCGGACACCACATAGCGTGACGTGATCACCGGGGCCGAAGCGGTGCACGTCAAAGCCTTGACCGACCCGTGTCTCGTCCTGGTGCGCGGCGATCCAGCGTTCTGCCCGGACGAGATCCTGTGCCGTGGTAACCTTGATGTTGTCCGCACCACCATCCACCAAGGTGACCGGTAGACCGGCGTGCTCGGCCACCGCCGCGTCATCGGTGAACTCGGCGCCGGCGGCGGCCCGGTGCGCGGCGAGAATCTCCGGATAGCTGAAGCCTTGCGGTGTCTGCGCCCGCCACAGACCATCACGCGGCACCGTGCCGGTAACCTGACCATTGCTGCTGCGCTTCAGCGTATCGGTAACCGGCAGCGCCGCGATGGCACCCGGTGCCGTGGCGAGCGCGGCGAGCACCCGATCGATAAGGCCAGCATCGACGAAAGGCCGCGCCGCGTCATGGATCAAAACTCGCGCCGGCGCCATGGCCGCTAAATGCTCAAGG
>CAJVYZ010000565.1 GCA_913009915.1 uncultured Gemmatimonadota bacterium
CGTTCTGTTCTCTTTCTTTCTTTTGTTTTTTTTTTTCAAGCAGCAGACGGCATACGAGATATATCAGTGTGACTGGAGTTCAGACGTGTGCTCTTCCGATCTCAGGCGTTCGCGGTCGATGGGTTTGGTCAGATAGTCCGATGCCCCCATGGCGAACCCGATATTCCGATCGTCCATTACCGTCACCATCACCACCGGAATATCCCCCACCACCGGGTTCCCCTTCAACGCCGACAAGACCGTCCAGCCATCCATGCTCGGCATCAAGACATCGAGCGTGATGACGTCCGGTCGTTGTGCTTCCGCCAGGGCCAACCCACTCTCGCCGTCACCGGCCTCAACGACCTGGAATCCGGCCTTCGTCAGATAGCGCTTCAGCAACTGCCTGGCCGTGGGATCGTCGTCGATCATCAGCACCAAACCTGCACCACGGTTCCCCTGCTCGGCGGTCACGGCGGCCCCGGTAGGTGGCACCTCGACCGCCAGTGCGGCCGGCAACCGGACAGTGAACGAGGCACCCTCCCCCGGTGCACTCTCGACATAGATGTCGCCACCCATCATCTGGCAGAAGCGCTTACTGATCGCCAGGCCAAGTCCGGTGCCGCCGTACTTGGCCGCCGTGCCGGACTCGGCTTGGCTGAACGCCTGGAACAGTCGATTCATCTGGGCGGTGGTCATGCCGATGCCGCTGTCGGTCACCGCGAAGACGATCGCTTCCCCAGCGCCGCCACCTGAGCGCTCTACCACGATGGTGATCTCGCCGTGGTCGGTAAACTTGGAGGCGTTCGACAGGAGATTGAGCAGCACCTGACGGATTCGCGTGAGATCGGAGTGCATGCTGCCGATGGTGTCCGGACATTCGATGGTCAGGCGATTGCCGTTCTGTCCGATCAACGGCGCGATGGTGGTGGCCACATCATCCACCATCGGCCGGATCTCGAAGGTCTCCAGGTACAGGTCCATCTTGCCGGCTTCGATCTTCGACAGGTCGAGCACGTCGTTGATCAGCGACAGCAGGTGCTTGCCGGCCCCGTGGATCTTCTTGAGGTCGGGCACCAACACATCCTGACCCAAGTCCTCCGCGTCCTCCTGCAGCATCTCGCTGTAGCCGATGATGGCGTTGAGCGGCGTGCGCAATTCGTGGCTCATGGCGGCCAGGAACTGGCTCTTGGCGCTGTTGGCAGCCTCGGCCTCACGCCGCGCTTTCAATAGCTCAGTGACGTTGTGGTACAGCCCCATCATGCCGACCCGCTCGCCCTTTACAATGACCGGTACCGCCAGCACTTCCACGTCGACCAGGGTCCCGTCCTTGCGACACCGCCGGCCGATACCCTTCACCGGCCGGTCCCCGGCCTCCTTGGTATAGGCCACAGCCTCGGCCTTGGTGTCCGACGTGGTGATCAAATCGTCGAGGTTCTTCCCCTGGACTTCGTGCTGGCCGTAGCCGTAAAGATCTTCGAAGGCGGGATTGCAGGAGACGACGTTGTGACCGGGGTCGAGCGTCACGATGGCCACCGGACTGTTGCGTACCAGTTCCTCGAAATACTGGCTCTGCCGCTGGGCGGAGTCGAACAGCCGGCCGTTCTCGATGGCGATGGCGGCCTGCGGGGCAAACAACTGCATGAGCCGCAGGTCGGCCTCGCCGAATTGCCGTTCAGCATCGGAATGCCAGAAGTTTATGGCCCCCACGATCCGCTGGCCGATCAACAGGGGAAGCACGGCCGCCGCGTGGGCCTCGACTTGGGCATACATCTCCGAGCGGCCGACCCACTGCTGGTAGTCCGGAATGATCAGCGGCTCCCTCGTCTGAGCCACGTGGCCCATGGCCCCCTCGCCCACGGCGATCCTGGTGCCTATCGAAACCGCCTCGGATTTGAAGGTGGCCACCGTTTCCAGGACCTCCTCGTCATGGTGGTAGATGGCCAACTCGCCGCCGGCCGCGTCGAGCAGGGTGACGGCCCGCTCCAGCACCGTCTGCAGCAGGTCCGCCAACTCCAAATCCGAGGACAAGTCCTTCAACGTGTCGAGCACCGCCTGGCGCTCGTTGGCGCGCCGGCGTTCCGACGCCAGCAGTTCATCCTGCAGCTGCACCAACCGGGCTCGCCCGATGGCCAGGCTGGTCTGATTGGCTGCGGCGGTCAGAATCTCCAGGTCCTGATCGTCGAACGCCTCCGGCTGTTCGCTCTCCACCACCAGTACGCCGGCGGGTTGGCCGTCGATGATCAACGGAACGTCCACCTCGGACCCGGAACTGAGGCCGGGTATGTAGTCGGGAATCTTGGTGACGTCAGGCGAGTACTGCAGTTGGCCGTCGAGGATGGGGCTGGCGCTCAGGCCTTTCCCGGCCGGCAATCTCATCCCATCGGGAATGTCCGACCAACCCACGCTGGCCTGGAGAATCCGGTCGCCGGTGGCCTCCTCCTTCAGGAATACACCGACGAAGTCATAGCCCACCGACTCGTCCTGCAGACCCTCCACCACCGCCTGGCAGATGTCCCCCTCACCACCCGCCGCCGCGATGGCGGTGCTCAGGCGCAATAACGCCGACTGCCGCCGCACCAGGGTATCGGCGTGATCGGGCACTCCCCCCTGGGGCGCCGGGGGTGACGGGTC
>CAJVYZ010000566.1 GCA_913009915.1 uncultured Gemmatimonadota bacterium
GAAAGTTGTTCCCGCTGATCCAGCGCGAGATCAACGTCAAGGTCGTAGAACTGGTCGATTCCGATACCGACCTGGTTCGGCTGCAGGCCAAGCCGAACTTCCGGTCGCTGGGCAAGCGCTTCGGCAAGCGGACGCCAGCGGTGGCCCAGGCCGCCGCCCGCCTGGCCCCGGAGCAACTCCGCGCGCTCGAAGAGGGGGGCTCCGCCATCCTGGAGGTTGATGGTGAGGCGATCGAGTACCTTTCCGAGGATGTGACCGTCGAGCGGGAGGTGACGAGCGATTGGGTGGTGCAGTCGGATGGGCCCTACGTGGCGGCGCTCGACCCGGAATTGACGGATGACCTCCGACAGGAAGGGATGGCCCGCGAGGTGGTGCACCGGGTCCAGCGGCTTCGCAAGGAGGCCGGGTACGATTACACTACCCGGATCGCTATCGCCCTGGACGGGGCCGAGGAAGTGCTGGCGGCGGTCGGCGGCCACGCGGAGTTCGTGGCCGGGGAGACCCTGGCGCGCCGGCTCGACATCGGAGAACGTGCAGCGGCGCCAGACGTGGAAGCGGACGTGGCCATCTACGGGGCCACGATCACTCTAGGCATTCGACGATTCGAGTGAACGGTCCGGGCAGCCGGATTATCGAGGAATGGAATCACCATGAACAAGAAGCAGCGCACCCATCTTGAAAATCGGCTCATTGAGGAGCGGGATCGCGTCATGAAGGAACTGGGCCATTATGACGAGTCGTTTTCCTCGACCCTGCAGGCCTCCAACGGTGACCTGTCATCCTACTCGTTCCACATGGCCGACCAGGGTACCGACGCCATGGAGCGGGAAAAACAGTTTCTCATGGCGTCGAAGGAAGGGCGCTACCTCTGGCACGTAAACCAAGCGTTACGCCGCTTGTATGCCAACCCCGAGACCTTCGGCCGGTGCCAGACCTGCGAGAAGCGAATCAACCTCGAGCGGCTGGACGCGCTGCCCCATGCGCGGTTGTGCATCACCTGCAAGGAACAGGAAGAGGATGAGCAGCGGCGCTGATCGTCGCTGGTACTGGGCGGCCGTCCTCAGTGTGCTGATCGGCGACCTCGTCACCAAGCTGGCCGCCGAATCCTACCTGCTGCGGAGCGCCGGTCTGCGCGTCATCGGCGACTGGGTGCAACTGCGGCTGGTGTACAATCCCGGAGCCGCGTTCGGATTGCACGTGGGCCCGTACTCGCGCTGGGTATTTTTCGTCATAGCCGCCGTGGCCGTGGTCGTGTTGTTCCGGATGTCCCGCTCGGCCCCGGTCGGCGACTGGTTTCGCCAGTTGGCCCTCGGATTGGTGACCGGCGGCGCCGCCGGCAATCTGATCGATCGGATACGTAGCCCGAGGGGCGTGGTGGACTTTCTGGACATGGGCATCGGGACCATGCGATGGCCCACGTTCAATGTCGCCGACATCGCCGTCAGCCTGGGCGCGATCGCCCTCGCCATTTCCCTCTGGCGTGAGGACGCCGAACAGACCCGGTCCCAATCGCCTTCCATTACATAGCAGACCCCGAGTGGCCGTGACCGAATCGGTGGAATTCACCGTCCTGGCGGACACCGAGCGGTTGGATCGTTTTCTGGCCGATCAACTGAGTCTCTCCCGTACCGTCGCCGCCCGGTTGATTGCCGACAAGGCGATCACGGTCGGCGGGCGGCCCGCGAGGGCCTCTCGCACGCTGCAGCGCGGCGAAGTCGTCACCGTGTCCTACCCGGCCGACGAGCCACCCCGAACCCTCACGCCGGCCGCCATCCCGCTCACCATCGTGTTCGAGGACGAGCACCTCGCCGTCATCGACAAACCGGCCGGGCTGGTGGTCCACCCGGCGCCGGGCCACTGGGACGACACGCTGGTGAATGCCTTGGTGGGCAGGGGCACCACGCTCTCTGGTGGCGCCGAAGGCCGCCCGGGAATCGTCCACCGGCTGGACAAAGACACCTCGGGTCTGATGCTCGTCGCCAAGACCGACATCGCCCACCGGAGGTTGAGCAGCGCGCTGGCTGCCCGGAAGATCCGCCGCACCTACGCGGCCCTCACCTGGGGCCACTTGACCGATGATCCGACTGTCGTCGACGCCCCGATCGCCCGGCACCAGCGCGACCGCAAGCGGATGGTGGTAGCTACGGCGGGTCGGCCCGCGCGAACGCGGATCGAGGTCGTGGCCCGTTTTCCGGTGACCGAACTCCTGCGGGTCGAGCTGGAGACCGGTCGCACCCATCAGATCAGGGTGCACATGGCACATGTCGGCCACCCGGTTGTGGGTGATCGGGTCTACGGGGCCGGAGGCAGCAAGCGCATTTCCGGTACCGGGCGCATCCGGGCGACCGCCATCGAACGCGCCGCCCCGCGGCAGGCCCTCCATTCAGCGCGGTTGGAGTTCGCCCACCCCGTGACCGGGGATGCAGTCGATTGCACTGCCGAATGGCCGGTCGATTTATGGCCAGCCCTCGAAGCCTCCGTGGCGCCTCCCGACCGAGTTGCCCCGCAGGACCCCCTTCGGTATCTTCGTTTCTTTAATAGAGATGACTAACGTTGCGGTCGAGCGGGTTCTGGTTTTCGAGGTCGGCGACCTGGTGTGCGCCGTCCCTGC
>CAJVYZ010000567.1 GCA_913009915.1 uncultured Gemmatimonadota bacterium
TTTTGTGACCTCTGATTTGCGCCTGACTTTTCGGGTTTTAATTTCGCAATACAAGATCGGTTTATGGATGATTTCAAAGGCAACCGGAATGGAAACATCGCCGCTGTGATAGAGGCAATTGAGCAGGTTTATGCCGCGCACTGATCGACCAAGGCTGTGATCGTAATGCCAGCACATGATGTCATTTTCATCCGTCCACTGCTTTTCCTGGATGGTGTCGTCAAAAACAAGCACGCCATCGTCCTTCTCGACTTGCCGAACCGTGGATTTGACATGCAGCCACAAGTCTTTTGACGCAAACTCATGGCCTGACAAAAAGCGCGTAATGCCATCATGACTGATGGCGCCATCAAGCATGGATGAAAGACCTGTCGCCGTTGCCTGGTTAAAAGTCACAGCTAAATCAGCAATTCTCATTTTAGGATTTTTTTGTATTTTTCGAGCGGCTCTCCTGTTTTTTGGTGGGTTGAAGGTGGTTGGCGCATCAGCGCGCCAGAAGTTCCGGGGGCGGCTCGCCGGTGATCACGTCATACTGCTTCTGCGTGGTCAAAAGATAGTTGCGCCCGTCCTGCAAAACAAAATGAACTTTGGGGTTGTTCATCACATCATGGTTCTCGGCTTTGAACGAAGATGCGGCGTTGAACACGCTGGGCGACAAATCCAGGCTATCCACCTGCCCGACGCGCGGATGAATCCCCGCCGCCCCGGTGGTCTGCCGGAGGTCCGAGGCGACCCGCTCAAGGGCCGCCTCGTCCCGCGCCACCAGGATCAGATCGTGGCCGTGCCGGGCGAACTCACCTGCCAGGGCCAACCCGATACCCTTGGATCCACCGGTGACGAGCGCGATGGGTCGCCGAGTGGGTTCAGGCATGGCTCGCTCCAACAAGGCCGAAGTGCTCGCGGTTGGCCTGGATGAACTCGGGGAGCGATTGCGGCTTGGCGCCGCCAATGCGCTCGACAACGTCGGTCTCGGCGTAGAAAATGCCATTCTGATGGTCTACCGCCACGGCCTGGAGATGTTTCGCCAGGAACGGCGTCATTCCCGGTACCCCATCGAGCGCCTGTCCCCACACGTCGACCGGAAGATCGACGTACTCGACCGGCTGCCCCAGTTCGGTACTCAACACCTGGGCCATTTCGGCCAGGGACATGTTGCGGGTCCCGGTGAGGATCAAACGCTGGCCCACGTATGGTGCCGGATCAGTCAGCAGGCCTACCACAACGCGGGAGATGTCGGCCGCCGCTATCGGGGCGTGCTTCTCGCGGCCATATGGCAGATAGAGTTTGCCCTCTGCTGCAATGCTCTGGGCCCCGAGTATATAGAGCATCTCGGCGAAGAAGGTGGGACGGATGTGGCTGGCCCCGATGCCGGCCCAGTCGAAGATCTTCTCCGACTGCCAGTGGTGGCGCGCCAGCAGGCTATGGGAATCCTCACGGGCCGAAATCTGCGACATGTTCACCAGGGTGGTGACCCCGGCATCCTTGGCCGCGGCGGCGACGATGGCGGTGGCCTCGACCAGCTTGTCGCCCTGGGGCGGGTAGACGAAGTAGACCCGTTCGACCCCGTCCATGGCCCGCCGGATCGAGGCCAGATCCATGAAGTCTCCCACGACGACTTCCGCGCCCAGCTGCTCGAGCCGGGCTGCCCGCTCATCGAGGAGGCGGACCATTGTGCGGACCGGAAAGCCGCGTTCGATGAGTTGCTGGACGACTGGTGCGCCGGTCTTGCCTGTGGCGCCAGTAACGAGAATGAGTGGATATGACATGGCAGCGGTGCTCCGAGTGTAGGTTGTATATACAACTTTTGTCCCACGAAAAAGGTTCCTTCACTTCTCGGCCAGCTTGTTCCAAATCGTGTCGGCCGCTCCGTGGAGAGCATCAGCCCAGCGCTTCCCCAGCAGCGCCGACACCTCCGCCTGAGCTTCGGACCATCGAGGCGCCGCCCTATTGAGCATGCGGCGTCCCGAACCCGAGACTTCGAGCAACACCTGCCTGCCGGCGCCTCCCGGAGCCTGCCGCAGCCAACCGTGCTGGCGCATCCGCTCGACGTTCCGGCTCATGGTAGACTTTTCCATGCTGAGGAACTGGGCCACTTCGCCCTGCGCGATCGGCCCTCGCTTGGCCACCACGGCCAGGATGTTGAGCTGTCCAATGGTGACCCCCAAGGGCCGGAGAGCCTCGTCGTACACGCTGGTGACGGTTCGGCTCAGTAGGCGGGTGCGCATTGCCAGGCATTCGCGTCCCATGCGGTCCACGGTGGGATTGGGCGATCGTTTGCTGGGCATAGCGTTCCTCCTTGTGTTGTATATACAACGATGGCGCTTGGGACGCAAGGTAGGGCGGTAGGCCGGTCAGCCACGGCTCGGCGAACTGTCGCTGAAGCAACCTACCGGCCTCCTCCACCCACCGCACACCGCACTATTTCCTACATCCTACGTCCTACGCCCAACGCCCCACGCCCCACGCCCCCCACAGCTACACTCCCACCACCGGATCCCCACTCACCCTGATTCGGGCAACCTCGCAACTGCAGCCATTCAGTGCCGAACCGACCACCCAATCAGCGCAGCCCCAATCCACTGCAACACGCCGAGAAGAACGGAAGAGCGTC
>CAJVYZ010000568.1 GCA_913009915.1 uncultured Gemmatimonadota bacterium
TCGAGGTGACGGCGATAACTTGGTGAGAGAGTAGGTCACTCACGGACGGTGTGCGTGGCTATGATTGAAGTGCTTTAGTTTTCAGGAGTTCACTACGCGACGCTCTTCCGATTTCATAGTCTTTTTTTTTTTAATGATACGGCGACCACCGAGATCTACACTCTTTCCCTACACGACGCTCTTCCGATCTCGACGAGTTTTTCGGCCCTGGCGGGGCTAAGCGCCAGCCACAGCGCGGCGCCGAAGGCTAACAGTCTGAGCATTCCCGGCTCCCTTGGGTTGCGGGGCGGGGAAATCCAAGATGTTTGCTATGGTTTGCCATGGCCGTATCCCAATCCCTCCGCCGGTATGATCCGGATCAGGTTCGACGGGTTGACGTTCGCGCGACCGCGCCACGTCTCTCAGCCAGAAGGCACCCCGTTGAGACGACGCAAGCGTAAGCCCACCGCGCGCCGCTTTCAAGCACGGTGAGCGAGTGTTTCCGCCGGGCCTTCTCCCGGCCGCCTCGGTTTCGGGATCATGCGGCCTTCGTTTGGGGGGTGGCCCGGCGGAACTCGGCGCCGTCGCACCACATGCGGTGAAAGCGGGGGCCGTGAAGGCCCCCCCCCGGGACGTAAAAAAGCGGGGGCCTTCACGGCCCCCGCGATCGTTTTCGGATTGCTTGTCTGTTAGCTCTTGATCGCGAGCTCGTTGGCGAAGATGTAGGAGGTCGGGTGCATCTTGAAGCCCAGCACGTGCTTGTCGTAGCCGGTGAACACCGAACGCCACAGCGGCTGCACGATGGGGCCGTCCTCCTGCATGATGGTTTCGAGCTGGCACATGACATCGCGCCGCTTGTCGACGTCGAGAATGCCGTCGGCCTTGGTCAGCAGGCGATCGAACTCGGGGTTCGAATAGTTCGACTCGTTCCACGGCACGCCCGTCCGGTAGGCGAGATCGAGGACCATGACGCCGAGCGGGCGATGGGTCCAGGGCGTGAAGCCGAAGGGCACCTTGTCCCAGGTCTCCCAGTACAGGGCCGAGGGCTTGGCGCTGATCTTGACCTTGACGCCCACGGCCTTCCACTGCTCGACCAGCGCCTGGACGGCGAGCAGTTCCCAGGGCGGGTCCTTCTCGCAGACGATCTCGGTTTCGAAGCCATTGGGATAGCCCGCCTCGGCGAGCAGCCTCTTGGCCGCCGGGATGTCCTGCTTCATGAAGGGAAGCTTGCAATATTCGGGGTGGATCGGCGCGACGTGATGGTGCTCGGCGGGGACGCCGAGATTGCGGTAGGCGAGTTCGAGCACCTTGGGCGTATCGATCGCGAGCCGCATGGCCTTGCGCACGGTCGGATCGGCGAACGGGCCGAGCGGCTTCATCCGGGCGACGCCGGTCTGGGCGGTCGGAACGTCGTAGATCTTGACGTGGGGGAGTTTCTTGAGGGTGCCGAGTATGGTGATCGTGGCCTCGTAGAGACCCTGGACCTGCTTCGAGGCGAGCGCCGCGAGGTTGGCCGAGGCGTTGTCGCCGAGATCGAGGAACTCGACCGTATCGAGATAGGGGCCATCGCCCCAATAGTCCTTGCGCGCCGTGATCACCGCCTTCTTGCCCACGTCGAGCGTGGTCAGCTCGAAGGCGCCGGTGCCGTTCGAGCCCGGACCGAAGATCCCCTTCTCGGCCGGATCGAGAATCAGGAACGGGTAATGGAACAGGTGCTCGGGTACCGCGAGCTGCGGGTGCTTGGCGTTGAGACGCACGGTGTATCCGTCGATCTTCTCGATCGCGTTGGGGGACCATAGCTCGGTGGTCTTCTTGCCGTTCTTCTCGACCTCCTTGAGCATGTAGTCCTTCATCAGGCCGAGCACCGACGACCCGGTCTCCGGATCGAGAACGTGCTTGATGTTCCAGATCACGTCGTCGGCGGTGAGTTCGCGGCCGTTATGCCACTTGATGCCCTTGCGAAGGTAAAGGGTCCAGGTCTTGAGATCGTCGCTCGCCTCCCAGCGTTCGAGCAGATAGGGCCGGGTGATGTTGTCCTGGCCCGTCTTGGTCAGATACTCGCAGACTTGGCGGGTGATGTTGCTGGCGAACACCCAGCTATAGGTGTGCGGGGTCTTGAGCTCCGCGACCCGCATGCCGATCCGAAGCTTGCCGCCCTTGGGCATCGTCGCGGCCTCGGCCGGCGCGACGAGGCTCTCGCCCGTGATCTTGCCGGCGAAGGCATAGGCCGCGCCCGCCGTCATGCCGAGCAGCGTCGCCGTGCGCAGAAACTCGCGCCGGTCGACCTTGCCCTTGACGAAATTCTCCTTGAGCGTCGGGATGTATGAATGTTCCTTGACGTCGGTCATGTTTGATTTCTCCCTGATCTGGCCCAGTCATCAATGACGACTCACTCGCGGCACCTCACGACAACCAGCCGCTCAAGCGACACCGACAGCTACTCTCAAGCCGTCAACGGAGCGCCACGAGCGGGTTTGTCATTAGCCGGTCGCCATTCAAACCCCGACGAGACCCTCGGAGTTCAGATACTCCCGGAACCCAAGCGCACCCTCAAACGATTATTTTTCGCGAAGGGGTGAATTGAATTCACTATCCACGGTCGACGGCCGGCCGCGCCGGCTAATGACTCCG
>CAJVYZ010000569.1 GCA_913009915.1 uncultured Gemmatimonadota bacterium
TTCTGTGTCATTGTCTGCTGTCTCTTTCTGATGTCTTTTTTTTTTTTTTTTTTCAAGCAGAAGACGGCATACGAGATATATCAGTGTGACTGGAGTTCAGACGTGTGCTCTTCCGATCTCGGAGCCCAGTCCGATCGCGCCAGTGCCGACTGACAACGACAACCGTTCCGACGTGGCGGTCGTAGGCGCGTGGCATGTTCCGCAGGAGATGTCGCGATTGCCGCTCAACTCCTTGTCGAACATCAACGCCTGACCCAGGCTCAGTAGTGCGGGGTTCGCTGTCGGTGGAGGCCCCAGTGGGGAGACGCCGAACTGCTGTAGCGCACTATGGAGCGCGAGATCCGCCGAGGAGGGGCCCACCGCTTCTCCGCTACAGGCAGCGAGCACTCCCATCACTAGTGCGGACAGTACCGCCGGGGCGATTCGCCTGTTGGCGTTCCGCGCCATGCCCGTGAGGTAGATCATTGAATCACGATCCTTCCGGTCATCAGACTGCCATGGACACCGGACTCGCATTTGCACACGCCAAGCTGCCGAAGAGCGAGCTCGAAGGAGTTGCCGCCTGACATGAGCGTACTGCGGGCAAAAAGCGGCCGGCCGGTGGACGACCACACCAGTGAGATTAACTTCGTCGCCGCTTGATCGCCAGGCAAATGCGCCGGGCCCTGTACCGACTTACGGACCTGGCTGCCTCAGTCGCATTGGCCGGGGAGATGATAATACGGATCCCGGGAGCGAAGGTTGCCGGGCATTCGCGGCGAGCCGACTTGCGCTCCTTACCGTGGCCTAACGGTGGCCCTTCTGGTCCTGGACGCTATTTTCAGGCGGTGCAATGAGCGTCGGACCGAGCGGTATGCCCGAGAAGGTAAGTCCCCTTTCCCGTCGCCTCGAGATGTTGACCCCGGCGCTTCAGGCCGGGGCAGCCCAGCGTGGGGGCCACGATCCACGCAGTAACTGTGGTCGGTTGTACGGCAGCGCCGGATTCCGATTGCGACATACCCACAGGAGTACGGCACATGCCTACAACTGGTACCGTGAAGTGGTTCAACGACGGCAAGGGGTTTGGGTTCATCACGTCTGATGACGGATCGAAGGATTGCTTCGTCCATCACAGCGCCATCCAGGCCGAGGGCTTTCGCTCGCTCAACGAGGGCGACAAGGTTGAGCTCGACGTCGTCGAGGGCGAGAAGGGCCCCGCGGCCGAGAACGTGATGCCGGTCTGACCCACCGTCGTTGGCAGGTATCATACGGGCCGCCGACAGGAATGACCGCGACACGTATGCGACCGACCTTTGTCCTGAACCTCCCGCTGCCGGCCGACGAAGCCGCCCGGCGCGGGCGCTTCGCTCCCCGACCCGACCTGTGGACTTTCATTATATTCGTCTACTTCGTCATGGCGTTCCTCATGCTGTTCGGGGCCTCATTTGGCTACGTACAGTGGACCATGGATGATTGGCCGTGGGGACTGCTGGCTCTTCCGATCGGGGCGGTGGTCATTGCCAGCCTGCATGTGGCTAGCCGGATCGGCCAGCGCCTGGGGGACGAGCAGATGCGCCAACTTAGATCGCGGCCCGACGATCTCATTCAACGCAGCCCCGACTCCCCGGAAACGGTGGGGGGGTGGTCGGTTTGCTGCCCATGCCCGCCCATGTTTCCGTCCAACCCCAACCGCTCCGCGAATGTCTGATACCAACAGCGACCTTGCCGCGTCACTGATTCCGCTGGAGCTCCTGTTCGGCAACCCCGACCGGGCCATGCCCAGGTTGAGTCCGGACGGGACCCGGTTGGCCTTCTTGGCGCCCAACGAGGGGGTCCTCAACGTGTGGGTCGGCCCCGTGGGCCAAGAGCGTTTCCAGCCGGTAACCAGCGATCGCGATCGCGGCATTCGGACGTATTTCTGGGGCTATGACGGCCAGTCGATCCTCTTCTTGCAAGACATCGGCGGCGACGAGGACTGGCACTTGTTCCGGGTGGATCTGACGACCAACCAGGCCAGCGATCTGACGCCGTTCGAGCACGTTCAGGCGCAGGTCATCGAATACACCAAACACCATCCTACGAGGATGGTCCTGGGGCTCAACCGGCGCGACCAGCGATACCACGATGCCTACTTGCTCGATCTGATGACGGGAGACATGCAGCTGATCGCGGAAAACCCGGGCGACGTGGTCGGTTGGGTGGCGGATGCTGAGTTGGCCGTGCGGGGCGCCATGGCGGCACGCCCGGACGGGGGTTTCGACCTCAGGGTTAGGCCGACGGCGCAGTCCGACTGGGAGGTGGTGCTCACCTGGAGCGCGGACGAAAACCTGAACAGCCAACCGGTGGCGTTCTCCGCCGACGGCGGCACCTTGTATCTCCTCGATTCACGGCATTCCGACGCCGCCCGGCTGGTGGCCCATGACCTCACGACCGGCGTTGAAACGGTAATGGCCGAGGATCCCACCTACGATGTTTCCGCGGTCGAGATCGATCCCGAGAGTCGTGAGGTGCAGTTGGTGGCGAGATCGGAAGAGCGTCGTGTAGGGAAAGAGTGTAGATCTCGGTGGTCGCCGTATCATTAAAAAAAAAAAAGAAAATCACGAGAGCCACGCAAGCACACAGG
>CAJVYZ010000570.1 GCA_913009915.1 uncultured Gemmatimonadota bacterium
GGTAGACATTGTGACTCTTCTTTCTTCTTTTTTTTCTATTGTTTTTTGTTTTTTGTTTTAATGCTACGGCGACCACCGAGATCTACACTCTTTCCCTACACGACGCTCTTCCGATCTCTTGCCATCCACCTGAACGCGGATCGTGGTGAGCTGGTCACGCGTGCGGGTCGTCTGGGTAGTCGACTGGGGACCGTTGCCCACTACGCCGGGGCTCGAATTGAACTGGAACCAGTTGCCCGGGTAGTTCTTGGTAGCAGCTTCGAGTACCGCGGTGAAGAGGCGCTGCGGCAGGTGGGCCGCACCGCTGTTGAGGTCGAACTCGATGGTGAAGCGCTCCGGCAGCGCCTCCGGCAGGCGAACGTTGAACACGCTCGACGCCGTAGAGCGCAACAAGCGGCGTCCCTCCCACTCGACGACCTCCATGTTACCCTTCACGAACTCGAGTCTCTTGGGGAAGTTCCCCACGCGGTCGTCCTCGAAGTCCTCAGTGAACAGGATCTTGTCGCCTCGGGTGTAGTCGTAATTGGCCCACACCCCTTCGCCCGGCTTGACCGCCGCTTTCTCTTCGCCGGCAGCCGCCGCCGCCTTGTCGGGATCGGTGATCGGGTTGCCGTCCTCGTCGGTGATCACCTTCCCCTCGGAGTCGACCAGGACGACCTGCTCACCGTCGTCCTCCGCCTTCTTGATGCAGGCCAGGTCGTCGAAGGCGCAGGCCACGGCGTCGGCGGCGATCTTCTCCACCTGCTTGGCCGCCTCATCCTCGGCCCCCTTCTGGGCGGCCTTCTTGATCTTGCCGAACTGGGCGTCGGCGGTGGTGGGCAGGGCCAGCATCAGGGCCACCAGAAGGCCGAATATGGGGAACCGGGATCGGGCGGACATGGGTGCCTCCTTCGTTCAGGTGGAGACCTGGGGCGGTGGTGCCAGGTGACCGCACAGGAATTTCAAGTGTCCGTGCCAAGGTAGTGCAGGGTGGGCGTCCCCGGAAGCCGCGATATATTGCTGGCTACGAGCGCGTCGCCGCGCCGTCTTCGACAACACCCATCGGCTGAAAGCAACCGAGCCACCATGACCGAGTCCGTCACCAAACGCCTGTCCCTCCTCGACCGCTACCTCACCCTGTGGATCTTCCTCGCCATGGGAATCGGCGTGGCCCTGGGCTACTTCATCCCCTCTACCGAGGGCTTCATCGACCGGTTCCAGGTGGGCACCACCAACATCCCCATAGCCATCGGGCTCATCCTGATGATGTATCCCCCGCTGGCCAAGGTCCGCTACGAGGAACTGGGCGACGTGTTCCGCAACTGGCGGGTGATGACCCTCTCGTTGATCCAGAATTGGGTGATAGGTCCCATCCTGATGTTCGCCCTGGCCATCGTGTTCCTGCGCGATTACCCCGAGTACATGGTGGGACTCATCATGATCGGCCTGGCCCGGTGCATTGCCATGGTGATCGTGTGGAACGAACTGGCCAAAGGAGATACCGAGTACGCGGCAGGGTTGGTGGCGCTCAACAGCGTGTTCCAGGTGCTGTTCTACGGGGCGTACGCCTGGGTGTTCATTACCGTCATCCCCACCTGGTTCGGCTTTGAGGGTACGCTGGTACCCGTGTCCATGGGGCAGATCTTCCAGAGCGTGGCCATCTACCTGGGCATTCCCTTCGCGGCGGGAATCCTCACCCGCTTCACCCTCGTCCGCGCCCGTGGTCGCGAGTGGTATCACCAGCGGTTCATCCCGGCCATCAGTCCCCTCACCCTCATCGCGCTGCTGTTCACCATCGTGGTGATGTTCAGCCTCAAGGGCGAAATGATCGTACAGCTGCCGCTGGACGTCGTCCGGATCGCCGTGCCGCTGTTGATCTACTTCGTGGTCATGTTCCTGGTGTCGTTCTGGATGGGCCGGAAGATCGGCGCCGACTACTCCAAGACGGCCACGCTCAGCTTTACGGCCGCGTCCAATAACTTCGAGTTGGCCATCGCCGTGGCCATCGCGGTGTTCGGCATCGGCAGTGGTGTGGCGTTTGCGGCGGTGATCGGGCCCCTGGTGGAGGTGCCGGTGCTGATCGGCTTGGTCAGGGTGTCATTGTGGTTTCAGACGAAGTACTACGGGGATGAACTCCAGGTCGGTAGCGTTGCCGGCCCGGGGGACGTCTGCCCCTAGAAACCCTCCGTCCGGCGGCAGCCACGACGCGCCGCAGTGCTTGTCGGTCCGGCCCGACATGTAGTCCGCCGTCACCATGAGTTAAGGGCTATCTCCATTGCCCGGAAGGAACAGGCCATCCAGAAAGAACGCCGCCAACTCGGCCCGCCCGCCGAGTTTTGATTTCCGGTATACGGCCACGGCTTGCTGCCGCACGGTGCGTTCGCTCTTGCTGGACAAAGCGGCTATCTGTTTGTGGCTGTGGCCTTTCAGTAACATCAATGCCGTGGCCCGTTCGGTCGGGCTCAGGCCCCACTGATCGAGTTGCTCCTCGATCGAATGCCTGAGTCCGGTGAGCCATTGTTGGGCATCTTTCTCCCACGCGTGCTGCTCTTCTTCCAGGTTCGCCAGGGCGAGCCGGGTCGCCTCGAGCTGGCCTTGGGCCTGGTACCAGCCCCAGGC
>CAJVYZ010000571.1 GCA_913009915.1 uncultured Gemmatimonadota bacterium
ATGGCAATCTTGGCGAGTTGGCGTCGATACGGTGCCGGGGCGTGCAAGTCACCCACGACATCGACGTCGGCCAGCGCCTCCTGCGCCGCTGCCGCAATTTCCTCCGGTTCGCCCTTGCTGTCGATCAATCCGCCGACATCCGCCAGAAACACGGAGTCCGCCACCCCGGTCAGGGCCACCACACAGTGACGGATCCGCCGCCGGCTCACCTTGACCACCGCCGCGGCGCCCGCCGTGGGGTACCCCGAGGCTTGCTGCCTGAAGCTCTGGTAGGCCGACCCGGCGCCCCGGGGAAGGCCGGGGAGCATGATTTCGACCAGCAGTTCTTCGGGCTCCTTGGCGGTGTAGAACGGTCCCTGAAAGAATTCGACTGCCGGAACGGTCCGGCGGCGCTTGCGGGATCGAAGCTTGAACTCTGCGCCCAGCGCCAGCATCACCGCCGGCATGTCGGAGGCCGGGTCGGCGTGGACCAGGTTGCCGCCGAGGGTGCCGCGGTTGCGCACCTGGAGGTCGGCGATCTGGCGTGTGGCTTGGCCGATGATGGGGAACCGCTCCCGCAGGATGTCTGATTCGGCCAATTCACGATAGGTAGTGGCCGCGCCGATGCGCGCGCCTCGACGGTGCTCCTCGATGCCTTTGAGTTCTTCCAGGTGGGCGATGTCGATCACCTTGGACACGTGGGCCAGGCGGAGTTTCATGAGCGGCAACAAACTATGCCCTCCGGCGATCACCACGCTACCGTCGCCGGCATCCAGCGCCTTCAGCGCGTCCCTGATGGTGGCGGCACGTTGGTAATCGAAAGACATGGGAATCATGCCGCACCTCCGTTCCCTGTCGCAGCCTGGATCGCCGCCCACACCCGGGAGGGCGTGAGCGGTGGGTCGATGTGGCTGATGCCGAGGGGCGCGAGCGCGTCACATACCGCATTCACCACACAGGCCGACGAGGCGATCGTTCCCGCCTCGCCGATTCCTTTGACGCCGAGTGGGTTGACCGGGGAGGGCGTCACCGTGTGATCGGTCTCGATGGCCGGCATCTGGCTCGCTCGCGGAACGGTATAGTCGAGCATGGATCCGGTCACCAGTTGGCCCTCGTCGTCATACACCGCCGTCTCCAACAACGCTTCTCCCAATCCCTGGATGACGCCGCCGTGAATCTGCCCCTCCACGATCATCGGGTTGATGAGGGGGCCGCAGTCGTCCACCGCGATGTAGCGCAGGATCTCCACCTCGCCCGTGGCAACGTTGACCTCCACGGTGCACAGATGAGTGCCGAACGGATAGACAAAGTTGCTGGGATCGAAGAACGCGGTCGCTTCCAGCCCCGGTTCCACCCCCTCCGGAAGATTCCACGCGACGTTGGCGGCGAGTGCCACTTCGGCAAAGGTCTTGGGCTTCTCCGGGGAACCGCGCACGGCGAACGCGCCGTCCTCCCAGACGATGTCGTCCTCGCTGGCTTCGAGGAGGTGGGCGGCAATCTTCTTGGCCTTGTCCTTGACGCGCTGGGCGGCAATCTTCACCGCCGATCCGCACACCGCCGTCGTCCGGCTGCCATAGGTACCCCAACCTTGCGGCGTGGTCTCGGTGTCGCCGGCCACGATCTCGATGTTCTCGATGGGATAGCCGAACTCGTCCGCCACGATCTGGGCGAACGTCGTTTCCTCTCCCTGCCCGTGCGGCTTGGCCCCGATGTACACCCTCACGCTCCCCGTCGGGTAGACCCGGACGATGGCCGAATCGTAGAGCCCGCCGCCGAATCCCACCGCCCCGGCGACTTGTGACGGACCCAGACCGCACATTTCGATGTAGCTCACCACGCCGACACCGAGATACCGCCCGTCCGCCCGCGCCAAAGCCTGCTCGGCGCGGAACCCGTCGTAGTCCAGCATGCCGAGCGCCTTGTCCAGCGCCCGCTCGTAGTTGCCGGAATCGTAAACCAGCCCGGTGGCGACTTCGTGGCCGTTCTCGAACGGCGGAATGAGGTTCTTGCGTCGCAGGGCAACAGGATCCATCCCGATCTCACCGGCAAGCAGATCCACCAATCGCTCGATGAGGAAGGTGGCTTCGGGACGTCCCGCCCCGCGATAGGCGTCGACCGGAGTACCGTTGGTGTACACGCCGTAGACGGTTCCGCTGACGTTGGGGATGGCGTAGGCGCCGCAATACACCAGTCCGTGCAGGATCGTCGGCACGCCCGGGGCGGCGGTGGAGGCGTACCCGCCCAGCCCGGCATATACCTTGGTGCGCAGGCCGGTGATCTTCCCGTCCCTGGTGCCGCACATCTCCACATACTCCACGTGGTCGCGCCCGTGCGTGGTGGCCTTGTAGTTCTCCGAACGGTCTTCTGTCCATTTGACCGGGCGTCCCAGTTCCATGGCCGCAAAGCTCACCAGAGCCTCGTCGCCGTATACGGCGAGCTTGCTGCCGAACCCTCCGCCGATTTCGGGGGCAATCACGTGAATGTGGTGCCCGGGCACGCCCAGCATGACCGAACAGAGGAACCGGGCGACGTTCGGCCTCTGGCTCGTCCTCCACAGGGTTAGTTCCCCGTTCGCCGCGCTGTGGCTGTCCACCGCCGCCCGCGTCTCCAC
>CAJVYZ010000572.1 GCA_913009915.1 uncultured Gemmatimonadota bacterium
CCGCTCTTCCGATCTGGCCGTTTTGGCCCGGTTGCCTCTGGTCGCCACAAATCACTCGTTTCCTTGGACCGTGTCAGTTCCGCCGCCTGCTTCCCCCGACCCTGGCTCTTGCGACAGATACCTCGACGCCGCGCACGAGTGCCGGCTTGTCGGGATCAGTGGCCAGCGTCTCTGCGAGTGCCGTGGCTGCCGCGTCTGGCTTGAGAGCGCGCGCACGCACTTCGGGGTGCTGAAACATGCGCACGGCCAGATCGCCCTGCTCGGCCTTGGGCGGCGTGGCGAACCAACACCGCACGCCGGCGGCGTCCGTACCGGGGACGTGCGCGGCGATCCACGCGGCAATCGCGTCGAGCTGAGTTTCCATGCGTTGTGTTGTGTCGGCGTGCGCCCGCTCGGCTAGCGGGTTTCGAGTAGTTCGAGCGCGCGGGCGGCGGCGCCAGCGAGCGTTTCGTCTTCCTGACCGACGAGCCGCTGCAAGAGTTCTTCGGCGCGAATGGTCTTGATGCCCAGGCGCCCCAGGTGCTCGATCGCGAGTTTCTGGATGTCCGCGCGCGGTTGTTGCTGATCGCCGCTTCGCTCGATCGATTGGACCGTGCGGAGGGCACAGCCGACGGAGATCCGCGACTGGACAAGATTCACGAGGCGTTGGCAATTCTGGCCGATGACGGAGACGCGCGAGCCGAGCGGATTCAACGGGCCTTCTCGCGAGCATACGAAGCCAATTGGAGACGCTCGCTGGCCATGCCGAAACCAGGTGCCGCACCCCGCTAACAAGTAAACAAGTAGCTGCCTCCGGAGGGCATCTGGCCGACAACCGCGTTCCGCCCTCTCCCAGCCGCCAAGACCGACTGCCCATGTACTATATCGACCCTCACATTCACATGGTTTCCCGCGTCACGGACGACTACGAGACGCTGGCCAAGATGGGCTGCGTCGGCATGAGCGAACCAGCCTTTTGGGCCGGATTCGATCGTGGAAGTGTCGACGGTTTTCGCGATTACTTTCGTCAGCTTACGGAGTTGTCACCCAAGCGGGCCGGCTGGTCCCCCGGGGAGCATTACTCCTGGGTTTGCACCCACGCCAAAGAGGCGGAGCACGTCGAAGGGTTTGCACCGGAGACGGCGGTGGTAACACGGGCTGGCGGCAAAGAACTCGACGAGCCGTTGGTGGTTCGGCCAACATCCGAGACGATTGTCTATGCGATGTTTGCCAAGTGGATCCAGAGTTATCGCGACCTGCCGTTGCTCATCAATCAATGGGCGAACGTCATGCGTTGGGAACTCAGGACGCGGTTATTCTTGCGTACAACCGAGTTTCTTTGGCAGGAGGGGCACACCGCGCACGCCACCGACGACGAGGCGGAGGCCGAGGCACGGTTGATCCTGGGTCTGTACCGGCGGTTCATGGAGGAGTGGATGGCCATGCCGGTGATCACTGGCGTGAAGACGGATGCTGAACGGTTCGCGGGAGCGTTACGTACCTATTCGTGCGAGGGCCTGATGCAAGACAACAAGGCGCTGCAGACGGGCACGTCGCATCACCTGGGGCAGAATTTTGCGAAGGCCTTCGACGTTCAATATCAGACGGCGGACGGTGGTTTGGAATACGTATGGAGTACGTCGTGGGGCGTATCGACACGGTTAGTGGGTGCACTGATCATGTCGCATGGGGATGATCGTGGTATGATTTGCCCGCCCAAGTTGGCTCCGCTTCAAGTAATCATCGTACCGATTTGGAAGACAGATACCGATCGCCAAGCCGTTCTCAACTTCCATTCCGACGCCGATCGCCTGCACTTGGCCATTGACGAACCACTTTGCCTTGTAGACGTCCCCAGTCTTCTCGATGACAAGATCATATTCATCCGAGAACTCGCCGTTTTCATAGAAATAGCGAACGTGGTAATTTCCCGCATAGCCTTCTACCGGCCCCCCGGTGGCTAAACCTGGCCCGCCATATTCGGTCGTGAACATCCATCGGACGTTTAGCGTTCCCGGCGCATAGCTCTTTGTGTAAAAAACAAAGCCAATATTGGGGACGCGGAAACAATAAAGTGTTCAAGTCGTGGGTTCAAACCCACAAATCAGAATGTCTGGAGTTTTGTAAAAAATTCATCAAGCTGTTAAAAGGACGATACAAAGGTGAGATCCCCAAAACAGTAATTAATAGAACACTTGCGGAATTCAAAGATTCTTGACAGGGGAACCCACGAATGAACACGAACAGACACGAATTAGTTTCATTTATTAGTATAGTAGCGCCTATTCGCGTCCCTTAGCGGTTCAAAACAGGATTACAATATGACTGTCAAACAGGAACAATTGTTCAAAACGAAACTCGTGCCCGGCAAACCCGGTTCAGGCAAACTTTTTGAAGAGGAGTTTGTTACGAATGACGGACCGGTGACCTGCTTAGGCATGACCTTAGATCGGAAGAGCACACGTCTGAACTCCAGTCACACTGATATATCTCGTATGCCGTCTTCTGCTTGAAAAAAAAAAAAAAAAAATATAAACAATGAAAAATAATATATTTTTCAAATTAAATTTAGGAAAAATACAATCACATTACATATCTAACAACACGATTA
>CAJVYZ010000573.1 GCA_913009915.1 uncultured Gemmatimonadota bacterium
GGCCGGCGGCTCCGGGGGGCACCCCGTGCGAGACGGAGGGTCCCGACGGGACGGGCTACCTGTCATATGCCGACTGGCTGTGTCCCACCCATGGCATCGAGCCGGCGACGTGTCCGGTGACCCGGACCCCTCGCACGTGGGACATGGCCGAGGCGGCCACCCGCTTGGTTAGGCGTCGTTCCGGGGAGATGGTGGGACCGGTTGTGTTCGAGTGCCGCCACGTCGCCTATGGCGTGGGCGCGATCGCCATCGACCAGGTCCTCGCCGGGGTGGCCGCGGTGGTGGACGCCGGTGCCGGGGGCGGTGCCGCCGATGTAGTAGTGGCCACGGTTTCCGGCTGTCACGGCGCCTTCAACCTGCTGCACCTCGGCGCCGCGTCGTGAGGGCGGGAACCCGTGCGGGCCGGATTATATTGCAGCAGCAGACAACGACCTGAACTCAATTCGGTGGTAATATCCATATGACCAGCAGTTCACAGCACGACCTGATCATAGTTGGCGGCGGCCCCGCCGGCCTGTGTGCCGCGATGTACGCCGGACGCGGCATGCTCGATAGCGTTCTTCTGGAGCGGGGCCTTCCTGGTGGCGAATTGCTGAATACCGACCTGGTGGAGGACTACCCGGGGTTCGAGAGCATCCTGGGCCGGGACCTGGCGCAAAAGATGGCCGACCACGCCAAGAAGTTTGGCGCCGATATTCGTCAGGAGAACGTCGAGTCGATCGAAAAACGGGCCGACGGCATTTTCGACGTGACTACCACGCGCGGCGACCATTTTCTGGCGCCGGCCGTGATCCTCAGCGCCGGCGGTGCGCCCGTCAAACTCGAGGTTCCGGGGGAGCAGGAATACGCCGGCCGGGGTGTGTCTTACTGTGCCGTGTGCGACGGGGCCTTCTTCAAGGACGAGGTGCTGGCGGTGGTCGGTGGTGGCGACGCCGCTGTCGAGGAGGCCGACTACCTGACCAAGTACGCCTCGAAGGTCTACATCATTCATCGCCGAGACGAGTTCCGGGCCTCCAAGCTGCTGCAGAAGCGGCTGTTCGCTAATCCCAAGATCGAAGTGATCTGGAACAAGGTCGTGACCGAAATCAAAGGCCAGCCCGCCGGCGTCACCGAGTTGGTGTTGGAGGACACGGCCACGGGTGACGCGAGCACGCTCCCCGTCGGCGGCGTTTTTGTCTTCATCGGCTTCACGCCCAACAGCTGGCTCATCAAGGACCACTATGAGCACGACGCCTCCGGCTACGTCATTACCGATTCGACCATGCAGACGTCGGTCCCCGGTCTGTACGCCGCGGGCGACTTGCGGGTGCAGGTCACACGCCAGATCACCACTGCGGTCGGCGACGCCACCACGGCCGTGATCGCCATAGAGAAGTACCTGAAGGAACGTGCCCAGGAACCGGTGCGGGAGCCGGCATGACGGATACGGAAGACGCCCCGGTCATCGTGTGCCTACCCAACGGGCAATTTCAGGAGAACTGCTACCTGATCGGCGACCCGGACTCGAACGCTGCCGTCATCGTCGACCCGGGTGAAGACAGCGACATGTTCCTCGACGCCATTCGGCAACGGGGCTGGCACCTCGAGGGCATCTGGCTGACCCACGCTCACGTCGACCATG
Source organism: uncultured Gemmatimonadota bacterium (assembly GCA_913009915.1). Classification (GTDB taxonomy): domain Bacteria; phylum Gemmatimonadota; class Gemmatimonadetes; order Gemmatimonadales; family GWC2-71-9; genus N074bin45. The sequence continues at coordinate 1,622 of CAJVYZ010000573.1, forward strand.
TCACCGGCGTGGCGGCCGTCAAAGAGGCAACCGGGGCCCCGATCTACCTCCATCCCGAGGACCGCCAATTGTACGATCACGTTGCCGAGCAGGGCGCGTGGCTCGGCCTGCGTGCGGAACCCGCCCCCGCCCCGGACCACGAGTTGCACGACGGCGACCGTCTCACCGTGGGCCGGTTCGAGTTTCTGGTACGGCACACGCCGGGGCACTCACCTGGCAGCGTCAGTTTCGTGGGACACGGAGCCGTGTTCGGCGGCGACGTGTTGTTTCGCGAATCGGTGGGGCGGGTAGACCTCCCGGGAGGCGATGCCGCTACTCTGATGGCCACACTGCGCGACCATTTCCTTACATTACCCGAGAACACCGTCGTGCACAGCGGCCACGGTCCGCTCACGACCATCGGCTACGAACGGGATCGCAATCCATTTCTCACCGGAGCCGCCCCGCTTGCCTGAACCCGCCAACGCCGCCCAGGGCCGCCGAGCGGTAAACGCATCTCCCGATCGCGCGACGTCTTCGCACGTGCTGTGCAACCGGTGCGGCTTTCCGGTGGTGATCCGGCCTTGGGGCTGCAAGAACCCGTGCACCAACTGTGGTACGGTATATCCCCTGGGTGATTGCTCCGATTGAGGCTCCAGCCGAAGGCGTCTCACCATCCCTAGCCACTCTCCCAGGGTACCCCGCTCAGCCGCTCCGGCCCTATCTACGCTCGACCAGATGATGCCGGATTCCTGCGACAACCTCCTGGATCTGTCCCGCGATGTCTTGCCGCCACCAGATCGGAAGAGCGTCGTGTAGGGAAAGAGTGTAGATCTCGGTGGTCGCCGTATCATTAAAAAAAAAAAAAATAACGAGATTGAATCTGAACTCAAATATCTACAACACGTCTCGTATATACGTCAGAGAGTGTATATCAACGTGAGCAATTCTACGTATATCCTTAGTTACTCTTAGATTTTGTTTTGAGC
>CAJVYZ010000574.1 GCA_913009915.1 uncultured Gemmatimonadota bacterium
ATCGGTCAACAGCCCGGCGCGGGCGAACAGACCCTCGAAAAGATCGTGACTGAGGAGCGCGTTGTCCGGGACGCGCCCCGCCAGAGCCGACTCGAAGGCGTCGACGTCGTAGATCCCCTTACCGGTGTACGACCCCTCGCCGAACAGGTCCTGATACACGTCGGAGACCGCGGCCCCGTAGGGGTCCACGCCTCCGGGGCCCGACACGATCCTTTGGTAGGTGGTGCTTCCCGGTCCGGTCGGCAGGGACGGGGTGATGCGCGGCTGGAGAATGGCGTAGCCGTCAACCACGCGCCCCACCGCGGGGTCGAAACGCGGACGATTCAGCGGGTGCGCCAGCGCCCCGATGAGGCGGTACGCGGTTGCTCTGGGCAGCCGGGTATCGGAATCCAGGGTGATGACGAAACGAACGCCGGCGGGCACCGTCGGGGGCTGACCGTCGATGGGAATGAACGTCGTGTCCGTAGCGCCACGAAGCAGCTGGTTCAACTCGTGCAGCTTGCCACGCTTGCGTTCCCAGCTGATCCACTTCCCTTCCTGTTCGTTCCACAGCCGCCGGCGGTGCACGGCCAGAAAGCGCACCCCGCCGCCGGGCAGCTCGCCGTATTGCTCGTTGAGACGGGCGATACCGTGGGCCAGCGAGGTGAGGAGCGCCTCGTCGTCCGGCATGTGCTCGCTGGACGCGTCCTGCCAGTCCGTCAGCAGTGCGAAATGGAGTTGGCCGCCGGGATTGGCCAGGTAGTGGACCTCGAGCCGCTCCACCAACTCCTCGACGTCCGCGTGGCTGGTGAGCAACGTGGGCACGACCACCATGGTTCGAAGCTCCGCGGGCACGCCCTCGGGCAGCTCGAGCTTGCACAGCAGTCGCGGGGTAATGAGAGTCGAAAGCAGACGATGGACCAGCGACACCGCCAGATCGGAGGCGGGCACCAACGCGAGAATCCCCAGGAGGATGAGGATGGGAACCGACGCGCCCGCGCTCCAGGTCAGCAGCAACGGGCCGGCAAGGAGCAACGCGGTGAACGCGGCGATGGCTCCCATGTAGCCGCCAATGACATGGCCGCGAAACACGCGTCCCATGCGGACCAACCAGGGGACCCGATAGCCGATGAGCTTCTCCAATGCGTACGAGCCACGCGACACCAGGTAGTATCCGGGATCTTCCTCGCGACGCTCGGGTAGCTCGAGCCGCCCGGCCTCATCGCCTGGGGTGGGCGTCTCCCGGCTCGATCCGGCGCCGGGCGAGGCTCTCTCGCGCTGCTCCCGTGCCTCGCCTGCCAGCCGCACGGCCTCCCGCGCCACCTCTTGCTCCGACCAGTTCGACCGCCGGGAAAGCGCCTCGACCCGTCCCCGGTACTTGTCGCGGGTGGCGAAGTCCATGGCGGCGAACCCCGGAACGCTTCGCAGGAGTTCATCCACCAGACTGACGCTCTCGAAGAACTCCGGCCAGTCGATCGAGGAGATCCAGCGCATGCTGGTGATGATGTTGCGGACCGTGATGTTGGCCCCGGCCTGCGCCTGATGTGCCTGGGTGACCACCTCGTTGGCGGAGGTCCCCTGGGCGGCCAGCTTGGCGCTGAGCCAGTCCAGGGCCGGCATGATCGACGCCGGCTGGTCGCGCAGCCGCTGCACCAACTGCACGGCGAAGGCGCTGGCGAGGGGAGCGTCACCCATACCGGCCAGCACCTGTGCCACGCCCTCCGGCGGTCCTTCACCCAGCCCCAACAGACGATCGGCCACCTCGTCGGCCCGGGCGCGCTCATGCCGGCTGCGGATGATCTGCTCCGAGAGCCGCCGAAGATTCTCGAGCAGGGCCACGCGCAGATGGATGGTGACCGCCCACAGTTCGCCGATGCCGAGCGGCTGAACCCCCTGGTAGGCCCGGACGAAGCGCCGCAGCGTGTCCAACTCGAAGCGGCTGTCGGTATGGGCCACGTAGGCCCAGACCAACCCGTAGACGCGCGGATATCCCTCGAGGTGGCCCTCGGCGATCTTCGGCAGCACGCGGTAGAAGCTGCTCGGCAGGTGGTCGCGCACCTCCCGGAGTTGTTCCTCTACAATGAAAAAGTTATCGAGCAGCCACTCCTCGGCCTGAGTGATCTCGCGCTTGTCACGGACCGCGGCGACGATGTCCCGATAGGATGCCAGCAAAGCCCGCCAGTTATCGCGGACCCTGGGGAGGAGTTTATGTCCCTTGGTGGGTTTCTCGGTGATCCCCTGGGCCTGGGCCAGGGTGTGGGCGTGCTGCTCCAGGCGCTCGATGCCGAATACCTCGGCACGGATCGGTTGATCGCCCTCGGGCAGCGCGGTGACGACGGACTCCATAGCGGATAATACACGCCCCGGGGAGAGGTTTGATCAATCCCTCTGCGCGCCGTTCCGGATTACGGTTTCCAGTTCATGGCCCTCGGCGCTGGACGAGGGAGGATCGGGGTCCCCTGAAGTTGGCCGCGCGGATGTCCGCCTTGTTGGCGGAAACGACACCGGCGGCCCCCCGCGCGCCTACTTCAGTAGCGAAAGGTGTACTGGCCTTTGAGAAGGAGCTGGTTGGACTCGAGTCTGAGCGCGCCGGCCACGTCACGAAC
>CAJVYZ010000575.1 GCA_913009915.1 uncultured Gemmatimonadota bacterium
TTTGTTTTACATGAACCGCCGACCACCGAGATCTACACTCTTTCCCTACACGACGCCCTTCCGATCTGGTCGTTACCCACCGGCGGCAACGCGGCATCGCCGACGCGCTCCACAGCGCCGCCGCCGTTGCCGCGGGCGACGTGTTCGTGTTTTACCCGGCCGACCTGCAGTACCGCCCCGAGGACATCCCCACGCTGGTCGAGCCGATTCTCGCCGGCGAGGCGGATATGGTGACCGGAACCAAACAGGGCAAATACGACAGGGCGTTCGTGTCCCGGGTGTACAACGTCCTGAGCCGGTGGCTGTTCGGAGTCAGCGCCACGGATCTGAACTCGGTCAAGGCCTACCGCCGGGAAATCATGGACCTGGTGCCGGCCCGCCCGGACTGGCACCGCTTCATCGTGGTGATCGCGGCCACCGACGGCTACCGGCTCACGTCACGGCCCATCCCGCTTCATCCGCGGCAGGCCGGCGTGTCGAAGTTCACCTGGAGGCGAATTCCCGTCGGCGTGTTCGACCTCCTGTCCGTCTGGTTCCTGCTCCGCTTCGGGCGCAAGCCCATGCTGTTCTTCGGTCTCCTCGGCGCGGTCCTGTTCACCATAGGATTCGCCGTCGGTGTCTTCGGCCTGATCCAGAGATTCGTGTTCGGCTACGGTTTCCGCCCGCTGCTCGATCTCATCGTCGTGCTGGTGATCTCCGGCGTGGTGCTGTTTGGATTCGGCTTCGTGGGGGAACTGATCGCCGGCCTGCGCGAGGAGGTCAGAGATCTGACCCGGGTCCAGGGCAGGTCGTCCGACCAGGACTAGACGAAGCCCGTGCGCATCATCTTCCTGACACACAACTTCCCCCGGTGGCCAGGTGACGTCTCCGGAGCGTTTCTGGCCAGCCTGGGATCGGCACTGGTCGAGCGAGGACACGAAGTGCGGGTCATTGCCCCCGCCGACGAGGGCAACACCGGTCCTACCAAGTTCGACGGCATCTCCGTCCGCCGGGTCCGCTACGCCACAGCGGAACGGGAAACGCTCGCCTACCGGGGTACCATGACCTCGGCGGTCAAGACGGTGCGCGGGTTGCGCACCTTCGTCAGGCTCCTCAAGGCCATGCGGGCTGCCGCGCGAGAAGAGATGATCACAGGCGACGTGCTCCACGTCCACTGGTGGGTACCCGGCGGCATGGCCGCTCCGCCGGAATCGCGCTACGTCCTCACCATTCACGGGACGGATGCGGCCCTCCTCAACCAGTCGGTGGTGGCCCGAGCGTTGGCGCGCCCGGTCATTCATCGAGCCAAGGTGGTCACCACTGTTTCCACCGCCCTCGCCGGCGTCATCAAGCGGTGGGGAGGGAGAGAGATCCTGCCGCACAAGATCCAACCGATGCCCGCGGCGATCTCCACCCTCCACCCGGCCCGGGAGCCGGGAATCGGTCTGGTGGTAGTTGCTCGCCTGACCAGCCAAAAGCGGGTCGAACTGGCCATCGAAGCGGCGGGGGTCATGCGGGACATGGGTCGCGCGCTTCCGCTCCTCGTTGTCGGCGACGGCCCCGAGCGGGAACACCTCGAGCGCAGGTGCCGCACGCTGGCCCTGGAAGACTTCGTCAGTTTCGCGGGGAGTGTGCCTCCTGAAGAAATCGGCGGTCTCCTGTCGGGCCGCGCAGTGATGCTGTTCCCGGCCCGTGACGAGGGCTTTGGTCTCGTGGCCGCCGAGGCGTTCATGGCGGGCGTGTCGGTGGTGGCGTGCACTGACGGCGGTGGAGTGCTGGACGTGGTCCCCGACCGGGGTGGTGGCCGAATCGTTGCCCCCGAACCCGGGGCTCTGGCCCAGGCGGCGGTGGAGTTGATCGACCGCCCCAAGCGACTGGCCGAGGCCACTGAGCTGGGCGAGGAGTGGCGCCGCCGGCTGATGCCGTCCGTGGTGGCCGCCCAGTGCGAGGAGTGGTACTACGAGGCGATTCGTGCCGCGTAGGGCCTGGGGGTGGGGAGTGGTCCTCCAGCTGGCCTTGCTGGGGGTGGTGGGCTGGTTCGTCGCCCGGACGTTCATCGACCGGTGGGAGGAATTCCGCGCCTATCCGCTCGACCTTCAGGCCGACCCCGGGTTGCTAGTGCTGGCGGCGCTGGTCGTGTGGTCGGGGTACGCGGCACTCATCGCCGGGTGGCGGGGCGTTCTGCAAGGCTGGAACGAGACGTTGGCACCATGGCAGGCTGGACGCATCTGGGCCCTCTCGAGCCTGGGGAAGTACATCCCCGGGAAGGTCTGGGCCGTAGCCGGCATGGTGGTGATGGCGCAACGGGCGGGTGTCCGCCCGGTGGCCGCCGCGGGATCGGCGCTGGTCATGCAGCTCCTGGCGATGGGTACCGGGGCAGCGGTTGTGGCCCTTACGGGGGTGCTGGCCCTGGCAACCGACGGGTGGCTCCGGGTGGGGCTTATCGCAGTGCTGGTAGCCAGCGTGATCGGAACACTGGTCCTCCTCCAGGTCCGGTGTCTCCCCCGAGCTCTCGCGCGCCTCCGCGGCGGCGGCGATCTGCAAGCCACCACTCCGCCCCCAAGTCGCACTCTCGTCGCGCCCGGCTCCCACCGATTCTCCC
>CAJVYZ010000576.1 GCA_913009915.1 uncultured Gemmatimonadota bacterium
CGGGCGCTGCGAGCAAGTGACGAATGAGTGTACGCAGCGGCAGAATATTGCTTACCTGATAGCGCTCAACGATATCCCGCAGGATGACGACATCAACATACTCCTGCAAAATACGGATACGGTGGTTATCCGTGACCTTTTGTACTTCCGGAAAACCGCCATTTAGTAAATAACGACGTAGACGATTCTCAAATAGGGCGCGTTTTTTTGCTCCCGGCCGTGATGCAGGAATATCTGCCACCCCTTCATGAGCCAACGACTCCCGGAAGCTAAAGGGAAACATCTCGGTGCTAAGGGAGCGCCCACGCAGTGCGGTGGCGATTTCCCTGCTCAGCAGTTTTGCCGAAGACCCGGTGACCGGTTCAGCACATTGTTGTTTGGGACCCTACTGGAGCAAGCGGCTCGGCAAGCACGAGTTCGTGGCCCTGCAGGCGTCGGAGCGCAGTGGCGTTGTTCGCGTTCGCACCAATGGGGATCGGGTGGCAATCGCCGGCCAGGCGGTGACGGTCATGCAGGGGACCCTGGTCGCCAATCCCCGACCCATCCCTGCCTGATCAGAAAATGACCCGCCGCGGCGTGAAGGTCGGTCTCGACTGGCTGGGAACGCCGAGTTGCCCGACGATGTTCAATCCCCAGCAAAACACCTCGTTGAAGGAACTCAAACCGCAGGTGTGGTTGCCACCGGCACCGGCCTGAATGAACGCGTGGCCGCCGCTCACCAGCGACGGCGAATCGCCGCTCGGGCCGATGTCGTCGCCCAACTTCCCGTACGTGTTCAAGCCCCAGCAGAACACCTGATCGTTGATGGTCGCGGCACAGGTGTGCTGGGCGCCCACCACCAGCCGCTGGTACTTCAGCCCGCTAACCACCAGACTTGGCGTGGGGGTGGGCTCTTCTTCCTGCTGGCCGCTGCCCAGCCGACCGAACGACCCCTGACCCCAGCAATAGGCATCCCGCTCCACGGTAATGCCGCAGGCCACGAAAGAACCAACCGAAACCGACAGGAACTGGCTGGTGCCGGCGATCGGCGTGGGTACGTCGGCAAAACCACCGATGGTGCCGATCCCGAGTTGTCCGAACGTGTTGTCGCCCCAGCAGTACACCTGCCCGCCCCCGCCAACGCCGCACGTCGCCACCAGCCCGGCGCTAACCTGAGAAAACCGCACCGAGGTTGCCACCGCCCTTGGCGTCGCCTCATCGGCCGTTCCCCCGGTGCCGAGTTGGCCGGAGAGGCCCAGTCCCCAACAATACGGTTCGTTGGAAACCGTGACGCCGCACGTGTGCCCGTCGCCCACGCTCACCTGCAGGAAAGTGAGCCCTCCCCCAACCGGTGTCGGCTGGGAAGCAAAGCCGATCGTGTTTCCGGTGCCCAACTCTCCGAAGACCTCCGCGCCCCAACAGAAGGCCTTCCCATCGAGGTCGAGACCGCACGAGTGGTTGGCGCCGGCATCCACCTGCACGAACCGCAGACCACCCGCGACCATCACCGGACTCCGGGCGCTGACCGTGTCGCCGTTCCCCAATTGGCCCAACCGACCCCAGCCCCAGCACCAGATGCGGCCGTCGACGTTGAGGAAACAGCTATGGTTGTTTCCGGCAACGATCTGGCCCTGGGGCAACAACTGGACGCTGGGACCGGTCCCGTCACCGCAGGCCAGCGACAGGACACCGGCCAACAACGCGATCGAGCGGAAGAAATTTCGAACCATGCACTGCCCCTGAGGCGGGGGAGACGTGGGGGGGGACCTGAGCGGACCCCATGACGACCGGCAGCGACACCGGCCGGGCGCTCGATTAGGGGACGAACGGCCAGCCGACTCTTGGACAGCGAACGGTGGCCTCGCTGTTTCGGAAACCGTCCTTAGTACCATATTGCAACAGCGGCCCGCCGATCAGGCCAACGGATCCCACCGTTTGGTGGGCTACTCACATATGCGTCCCGGACACCGAATACGCAATAGATCCGTGGGCGATAACACGCACTTAACGCCAGGGCGGTCCCATCCGTCAAACGAGCATGACCCGGCTTCTCACGTTCACCTCGCTCGCGGCCGTCCTCCTCTCGGCCCGGCCGCTACCGGCCCAGCAGTCCATGACCGCCGTGGATTCGGCGGTCCATGTGCTGAACCGGTTGGCCTATGGTCCGCTCCCCGGGCAGGCCAATCGGGTAGCGCAGGAGGGAGTGTGGCACTGGATCGATCGCCAGCTTCAGCCCGAAGACATCGACAATCGGATCCTCGAGCACCGGGAACACGAGTTCACCGTGCTCGACCATTCCCGCGATGATCTCGCCGGCGCGTTTCTGTCGTTGCAGCGCGAGCGGCGGGAGCGCCAGCGGACCATGGTACCGCGTGGTGATTCCGCTACCCGCCGTGACCCAGGCCGGCGGATGTCGAGCAGGGGACGTGAGCTTAGGCAGTTGGGGGGCCAGGTGGGACAACTGGTGGTGGTGCGAGCGTCGCTGTCCAACCGGCAGCTCGAAGAGGTCATGGTCGATTTCTGGGCCAACCACTTCAACGTCTATTTCGCCAAGGGCCTGGATCGCGTGCTGCTGCCCCACTACATCGAAGAAACCATCA
>CAJVYZ010000577.1 GCA_913009915.1 uncultured Gemmatimonadota bacterium
AGATGTAGTGTATGCACCGATCCCAAGTCTTGATCGAAGATTGGCAATACGAAGCGTTGCGTTCGCTTGCGGCCCGTCAAAGCCGCAGCATTTCAGATCTTCTCCGAGAAATCCTTGCGAGCCATCTCCACGGAAGGACCTCAGAAATGCGCGTTGCCGACATCGAAGGAATCGGGGACGACTCCGTGGCGTCAGGCCGAGACCACGATCGCTTTCTCTATCATGGGTCGGATCCGTAACACCCCGTTTAATGGAACGAGTGTTCGTCGATACCAGCGCCTGGTTCGCCTATGCCAACAAGAGCGATAGAGACCACGGGCGTGTTCGAACGGTGATGCAGTCGTTCGAGGGGAGGTTGGTGACCTCGAACTTCGTGTTCGGGGAAACCGTCACCCTGTGTCTCTATCGATTGGGACACCATTCGGCCAGCCAAGTTGGCGACATTCTTCAGCGCTCCCCTGAAATCGACCTCGTGTCACTCACATCCGGGGATGAGCGAGCCGCCTGGGCGCTTTTTCTGGACCGCCCCGACAAGACCTACAGCTATACCGATTGCACCTCGTTTGTCCTCATGCGACGACTTGGACTCGGGACGTCGATTGCCCTTGATGACGATTTTCGCCGCGAGGGTTTTGCTCTCCTCCCAGCGCCATAAGCCGGTAGAAAAACATGGTGGTCGGTGAAAATGTGTGTGGCCTGCGAGGCTTATTGAAGTTCGATCTCTATACGAGGTGCGAGACTCAAATCGGTGCTCACGTCCGGGTGCTCTTTCGAGTAATAGTCAATGCGGCCCTGCCCCCGTTGCTTGAACAGCCAGCTCTCGGCACCGGCTTGCATGTCCGCGGTGACATCGAATTCGACCTCTCCAGTCATCCCGTTGGTGTGGCGGACGACGTCGGACGGAGGCGACGCGAAGGTGCCGCCCTTCCATTTAGGGTCACAGTCATGTTTGCGATTGCTGATGTCGTCATCGCTCGCGCAGGCCCAGGTGACGCCGGCCCCCGAGCCGCGTTGTTTCTCCGACGGCGGTAAGCCGGCTGAGGCCCGGTTGCCTTCGTCCCACGGCTCCAGCAAGCGGGAGACGTCGACCAGTGCGCCGTTCGCTCCCATCCCATCCGGAGGGCTCGCGTCATCGATGGTCAAGACCAAGGTCACGCGCGCAATGTTCGCAGGGTCGATACTGGAGAGATCGAAGCCCACGACGAGATGACGGTCGGTGTTCAGCTCGAGGCGCGGATGCGCGCCGTCATTGGTCCATTTCGGCTGTTGTTGAATGAAGCTGTCCTGGGTGGTATGAAGAGTCACCCGATCCTGTTCCAGCTCAAATGCGCCGCTGTCGCAGCCGGCCCCTTGCGGTCGGGAGACCCCGCGCTGGTCGGTGCCGGTGCACCCAGGATCGGTGCTTGCCCTAATATCTCGGGCCGGACTGCCGGTGACCAGCGCATGGGTCAGGGTGGGCCCGCCGTTGTCGGCCAGGATGGGATCGAGGATGTCGCTGAGCAGGACGCCAACGGCTGGCACAATGTCGGTCTCGCTTAATGTCACACCCTCAGTCCCGGCATTGCCGTCGACTCCAAAGAGGTTGAAGTCCCCCAGGGTGGTGTCACTATTCGAGGTAAGCGAAAGCACTTCAGGGCCGATGGGTGCTGCATTGCCGCTGATCAAGCTGCGGTCAAACGTAAGTTGAGAAGTCCCTCCTCCATCATCGAGGATATAGGCGCCACCCCCGCCTATCTCGGCCTGATTGCCGGAGACGGTGCTGTGACGGACCTCGATCTCGGCGCTATACGCGCCTTCCGAAACTGCTGCAATCCCGCCGCCACTTTTCCCGGCGGCATTACCTGAGATCGTGCTGTTGGCAATGACGATTTTCCCATCACCATAATAGCCCGGAGATGCCCCGACACCGCCACCGTGCCCACCGGCTGTGTTCGCGGAAATTGTGCTATCCGTAATGGTGATGAACCCACCGTCATACAAACCGGATACGTACACGCCGCCACCATCCCCGGCGCTGGTGTTGTCGGAGATCGTACTTTCGGTGATGTCGATGACGCCACCGCCGCCAAAGTAGTTATGAAAATACCCGAATGCCCATGCTCCGTGGTTTGTATTGCCGGAGATGGTACTGTTGGCGATCGAGATATTGCCCTGGTAGTTGGCGAATACCCCCGTGCCATTGTCGGAAATGGTGCTGTTGATGATGCTGAGGTCGCCGGCAGTATTGACCACCCCTTTGTCGGCATTGCCGGAGATCGTGCTGTTCGCGATGGTCAGCGTCCGCGTGGCGGGACAGAGGTCGTCGAAATAGGGGTAACCAGACCTGAGGGCGTACTGGTGGACTCCGGCGTTTGTATGCCCCGTGATCACGCTATCGGCGATCATGACGGCGCCGCAGACGTTGATAAGGCCATGGTTCCCACCTGTCACCGTCGTATTGTTGAGCGTCAGATTTCCTGAGGCGTCGACAACCAACAGATTAAAGTCCGGCGCGCCGGCATCCCGCTGAATGGTGGCCCCATTGCCTTCAATGGTGATTTCGCTGCCGATGACTGGGAGGCCGGTCTC
>CAJVYZ010000578.1 GCA_913009915.1 uncultured Gemmatimonadota bacterium
CACTGCTGACGATTTGGCTGATCGGAACCAGGAGAACGATGGCGGCCTCGTCCGCCACGAAGGCGGCCGCCAACCCCAAGGCGGAGATGCCGGCAGACGCCGCCAGCGAGATCCCATAGTTCCCGTCCGAACGGTTGGCCAGGTGGACACCCAGCGGGATGGTGATCGCCGTGCCAACAGCGGCGCCCCAAAAAAAGGCCTCCAGTGCGTCATACCCCTCCCCCGAGTTGCAGTCACAGACGGCCACACCGGACAGACCGCCGGCGAAGGCCCCAAGAACTCCGCCGACCAACCCGCCGAACGCCAGCGTGCCACCATCTCGTGGACGGGTCGCCATTGCCTGGGGCATGATAGCCGGTGTCTCCCCGAGAGATGACTCGAGCCAGATCCGTTTAGCAAGATTCGCGGTGCCGGCCCATGTGCTTATCCGTTGGGCCTGAACCCCGGTCGGGAGCAGGATGAGGGCCCCAAGGACCCAGAGCGAGATGCGGCTTGCAGTAGTCACGCGACCACGGTACCGGGGAGCCGTTACCGGGCCGTGACCCGGCTGTCGGCTGTCGGCGGTCAGCCCTCGCTGGCACGAATCGGATCCTCCCCACGTACTGTCCCCTACGCCCTACGCCCCACGCACTCTCTGGATTTCTTCACAATCTCATCACACTTCCTTGGCCCCCAGCACCATACCGTTAAGGCCGAACGTCCAAACCCCGATCGAGGCTCCACTATGCGCATCGCCCACCTGTCCCGCCTGGCCGCCCCGCTGCTGATCGCCCTGGCGCTCCCGCTGACGGCCACCCAGGCCCAGCACTGGCTCCACGACGACGGCACCGAGACCAACAACAGCATGTTCCGGGAGCTGGACCAGTGGCCTAGTCCCAACGATTACCGCACCGCCTCCGGGGCGCCGGGCAAGGGGTACTGGCAGCAGCAGGTGGACTACCGGATCGAGGCGGCGCTCGACACGGTGAACCACAGCATCAATGGCTGGGAGCGCATCAGCTACCACAACAACTCGCCCGACCGGCTGCGCTACCTGTGGCTCCAGCTCGACCAGAACGTCCGCTCCAAGGAACACAGCCGGTCCAGCCAGACCCAGGGCGCACTACCCGACAGCATCAGCCCCCAGTTCCGCCGTTTCGTGGGCCTGGATCCGTTCGACGGCGGCTATACCCTCAACCGGGTGCAGCTGCTGCACGATGGCGAGCCCATCGAAACCCAGTGGCGCATCAACAACACGCTGCTCAAAGTCCTGCTCCCGGTCCCGCTCGAATCAGGTGGTGTGCAGCAACTCGAAATCGAGTGGAGCTACCCCATTCCCGACCGGGCCCGGGGCGCCAAGGAACAGGTCACCGACGGCTGGCTCTACGAGATGGCCCAGTGGTTCCCCCGCCTGAGCGTGTACGACGACGTCAACGGCTGGCAGACCGACCAGTTCATGGGCCGGGGCGAGTTCTATCTCAATTTCGGCACCTATGACGTCAAGCTCAGCGTGCCGTGGGACCACATAGTGGACGCCACCGGCGAGCTGCAAAACCCCGACGAAGTGCTGACGGCCACCCAGCGGCAGCGCCTGGAACAGGCCTACCAGAGCGAGGAGCCGTTGTTCATCATCCGGCCCGACGAGGTCATGGACCCGGCCACTCGGCCGGCCGCCGACGGCATGCTCACCTGGCATTTCATCGCCCATGATGTACGCGACTTTGCCTGGGTGTCGTCCAAGACGTACGTGTGGGACGCGGCCGGCTTCCGCTACGATGCCGCAAGCGAGCCCATCAAGGTCCACTCCCTCTATCCGCGGGACGCCATGCCGCTGTGGGACAAGGTGTCCACCCGGGCCACCCTCCAGACGCTCAAGACCTACGGCCGACTGGCGTTCGAGTACCCCTACCCCAAGGCCGTCAACGTCCACGGCCCGGTGTTCGGCATGGAATACCCGATGATAGCCTTCTGCGGCGCCCGGCCTCAGCCTGATGGCAGCTACAGCGAGGGGCTTGAGCGCGCCCTCATCGGGGTGACCATCCACGAGGTGGGCCACAACTGGTTCCCCATGATCGTGGCCACCGATGAGCGCAAGTGGACCTGGATGGACGAGGGGCTCAACACCTTCCTGCAGCACTACGGCGAGCTGGAGTACGCCAAGACCTACTGCGGCACCTACTGGACGCAGAACGAAGACTGCGTCTTTCCCAGCCGGCGTGGGCCGGCCCCCAACATCGTCGAGTACATGCGCGACACCGACCAGGTGCCGATCATGACCCACTCCGACCTGATCCACAAGGACTTCGGCAACAACGGCTACGGCAAACCGGCCACCGGCCTGGTCATGCTGCGGGTGTCGGCCTACGGGCAACAGGGGCCGAAGCGTCATCTTCCCGGTTTCGCGCGCATCGCTCAGGCTTACGCTGGACTTTCCTACCTCACCGGGCGACCGGACACGCCGCCGCTGATCGCCGGTTCCACCACGCTTGCCGATTATCTCAGTGGCCTGTATGGCGCCTACGGTGTGTTGCTGGCAGATCGGAAGAGCACACGTCTGAACTCCAGTCACACTGATATATCTCGT
>CAJVYZ010000579.1 GCA_913009915.1 uncultured Gemmatimonadota bacterium
AAGAGGGAGGATGTGCTGGTGAAGGTGTGAGATGGGAATGACGCACGAGATTCGCCGCGCGCAGGTAATTGAAAATGAAATTTTTTTTTTTTTTTTTCAAGCAGAAGACGGCATACGAGATATATCAGTGTGACTGGAGTTCAGACGTGTGCTCTTCCGATCTGGTAACCGAGGGGGCAGTGATCTGGCTCGTAGGCCTGTTGGCACTGGTACTGATGACCAGGTGGATAGCGAGTCGTGATGAGTAAGCCCACCGGATCGGCTGTCGTCTTGGTCTCTTTCGCCATAGCCATTGCGTCAGCAGTTGGATTGGCGATCGTATACGGCTTGGGTGGCAACACCCGGCTCGAGGGCGCCTTGCTAGCAGCTGCTCTTGGGGGCCTCGGGGTTGGAATCGTGTCAATGGCCAAGGTATGGCTTCCAGACGGACTCGACACCGAGGACCGGGGTCAACTCAAATCCAGCGAGCAGGATCAGCCCGAAGGTGAAGCCGTGGCGGTGGCCGACGATGAGTCACCAACCGGGAAACGCAACGCCCTGCGACTGATGTTTGCCGGGCTGGCAGCGTTGGGTGCTGCAATGATCTTCCCCATCCAGTCACTCGGCCGCCGTCCTTCGAGCGGGTTACGCTCGACCGCCTTCCAATCGGGAGGCAGGGTGGTCACCGCGGACGGCAACCCGGTGAGGGCCGACTCCATTCCAATCGGCGGGGAATTCACCGTCTTCCCCGAAGGACACACGCTGGACGCAGATGCCCCTGCCGTTCTGGTGCGCGTCGAGGCCAGGCTGCTGAGCCTGCCGGCAGATCGAATGGCGTGGACGGTTGACGGCCTGGTCGCCTATTCGAAAGTGTGCACACATGCGGGCTGCCCGGTGGGACTATTCCAAGCGGAATCCGGTCTACTTCTGTGCCCGTGCCATCAATCGACCTTTGACGTCCTTGACGGCGCAAACCCAACCTTCGGACCTGCAACCCGGCCGCTTCCACAACTCCCGATCGCAGTCGATGACGAAGGTTACGTCGTCGCGATTGGCGACTATCCCGAGCCGGTCGGTCCGGGGTTCTGGGACAGGCAATGACGCGCCGCCTCGTCAGATGGTTCGACGACAGGCTGGGAACCGCCCGATTCACCAGACACGTCTTGAACAAGGTCTTTCCCGACCACTGGTCATTCATGCTTGGCGAGATCGCTCTGTACTGCTTCATCGTCCTCGTCCTGACTGGGACGTTCCTCAGCTTCTTCTATGAGGCGAGCCCGCAGGCGATTTCGTATACCGGCAGCTACGAACCCCTCGTCGGCGTCGAGGTGTCGAGGGCCTACGCCTCGACGCTCGACCTCAGCTTCGATGTCCGCGCCGGCCTGTTGATCCGGCAGATGCACCACTGGGCCGCAGTCCTGTTCGTGGCTGTTCTGGCCCTCCACGCAGCCAGGGTATTTTTCACTGGTGCGTTCCGCCGACCCCGCGAACTCAACTGGGTGATCGGAGTGGGCCTTCTGCTGCTGGCCCTGGTCAACGGCTTCACGGGCTACTCGCTCGTTGATGACCAGTTATCCGGGACCGGGCTGCGGATCGGCTACTCGATAGTGTTGTCGGTACCGGTAATTGGAACATGGCTCGTCGCTCTGCTGTTGGGTGGCGAATTCCCTGGACCAGATCTTCTGTCCCGGCTGCTGGTGATGCACATCATGATCGTGCCGGCGCTCATCACAGGTCTCATCGTGGCGCATTTCGCGATCATGGTACGCCAGAAACACACCCAGTTCCCGGCACCGGGCCGAGCTGAGGCGAACGTGGTGGGGTTACGTCTCTGGCCCACCTACGCGGCCAAGGCAACCGGGTTGTTTTTCCTCACCACGGCGGTCCTCGCCGCCCTCGGGGGCCTCGTCCAGATAAACCCGATTTGGCTATTCGGACCGTACAGGGTCGCCGACGTATCGGCCGCATCTCAACCCGACTGGTACATGGGATGGCTAGAAGGCGCCCAGCGGCTGATGCCGGCCTGGGAACTCCGCCTGTTCGGCTTCGAGATCCCCAACCCGTTCTTTCCCGGCGTTCTGTTGCCGGCGGTGACCTTCCTGTTGCTATTCGCCTGGCCTTGGATCGAAGCGCGAGTAACCGGCGACAAGGGGGAGCATCATCTCCTTGATCCCCCTTCCAGCAAGCCAAACCGCACCGCATTGGGCGTCGCCGCCATCACCTTTTACGGCATCTTGTTCATAGCCGGCAGTAGCGACGTGATCACAGTCTGGCTCGGCGCCTCGGTCAGCGTGGTCGTGAGAGTGCTTCAGGTGAGCTTGATCGTTCTTCCGGTCGTGGCGGCGTTGGTCACCAAGAGGCTGTGCGGGCCGATCCGACAAACACGAGAAGCACGCGCCGGTTCAGAGGTACCGAGGTGAGTCCGAAATCACGATCGGCCCGGGCGTTGAGCATCGACGGGATCGGCGCAGTTCTTCTCGTGGTGGTGGTGATCGGACTCGTCATCGCGGGTTCGGTGGCCGGCACGAGCACAGCCGCACCGGAGCGATGGACCGCAGCTGTCAACGACGACCTCACT
>CAJVYZ010000580.1 GCA_913009915.1 uncultured Gemmatimonadota bacterium
AAGGCCGGCTGCGGCGTGTGAGGATCAGGGCGGTAACGGCCACGACGGGGAGGAACATGATGGCCTCGTCGAGCACCGTGGGAAACGCCTGCCCGCTAAAGTACCCCTCGAAACTCTCTGCCCCACGAATCGGCTGCCACGAGAAGGGGTACCGGGCGTCGGTGATGGGCCACCATAGAGCCGGTCCCAGGCCATGGCGGGTGAAGGCGTCGAGCACCCCGTGGGAGGCCATCGCCAGGAAAGACAGTACTCCAAGCAACAGTCTGTGGTGGGGTTTTCCCATGGCGAGCGCAACGACCAGGCTGACGACCGCCGCGAACGGCAAGGCGTGCGTCATCACGCGATGCTCCAGCGGGGTGCCGGTCGAGTTGAGGGGAATGGCCAACAGATCCAAGTCCGGCGCCGCGGCCAAGGCGGCAAAGGCCGCCATGGCCGGTAAGGGCCTGGAACCAGTGGACCGCGCGTAAACGGCCCCAATGAGGGCTCCCGTCGCTAGATGTCCGATGCTTGCCATGCTACCCTGCAGAATTCCGGGTGGAGGTGTACGCGAGCCCGGAAACTAGCGGAAGATTCATGCCAGTGAATGGCCTGAACATCAGCGCCAAGGTATGGCCATGGGGCGTATCAGGTCGCCGCGGCAGCAGCGGCTTGCTGCGCCTGCAGCTTCTTGGCGGCTGCCTCGAGGCCGCTGATCCCCTGCTCCGTCAGGATCGACACCAGTCCCAATCCCAACCCCTTCAGCTTGTTGCACCACACCACAGTTCCCGTGTGAGGATCGAGGGCGTACAGCTCCCCCTTGGTGGCTCCATACACCCGGGTGCGGTCATGCCCCACCGTGACGAAGTCTCCGCCCTTGAGCTTGGTACGCCACAGTTCCCTTCCGGTACCGCTGTCGATGGCCACCACGTGGCCCCGGATACCGAGGTAGACACAGTCTTTTCGCAGTCCAGCCATGGGCAATCCCCCCCCTTGCGGCAGTGCCGCGCCGAGTCAGCCGTCAGTCATTTCAGCGAGGAACGGTTCGATCGTGTCCCACTGATCGTTGGCATCGTCGTACCCCAATTCCATGAGCGGAACGGTATACGCCGGATCGAACAACAGGTAGCTGAGAAAGTCCGAGGCACCTTCCCGCGCGCCGCCGATGGTTTCGACCAGCGCGCGGATCGCGGGCGGCAGCCGCTTGAAATGGGGCCGCGCCAGGGCGCCGAGGTCCATGGAGGGACGGAGCATCAGCAGGCGGATCGGGCGGAGCTTCTCCGGGTTCGGTTGCCCCGCCGGCACCAGTTCGAGCAACTGGTTGACCCGCTCCAACCGTTCGGCATCGGCGTCGAGAGCGTCGAGGAACAACGAATTGAACATCAAGCCGATTGCCTGGGCCGCGGAGGGGTACTCGTCCAGACTGGGGGGCGGCTGCACCCGGTCCCACGCCGGCCGCATGCCGATGGCGAGAATGTGGCTGGCGCCCAGGTGGATCGCCGGCGCCAAGGGAGCCGCCTGCCGGACACTGCCGTCTCCGTAGAAGTATTCCCCGATCTTGACCGCGGGAAAGACCAGCGGGATGGCGGCCGATGCCAGCACGTGGTCCCAGGTCAACGACGTACGGATCGCGCGACGCTGGTAGCGGTGCCACAAGGGACAGCGGCCGCCGTCCTGCACGAAAGTGATGGTTTCGCCCGACCCATAACACGTGGCGCTCAGGGCTGCGGCCCGCAGCCGCCCCGCCGCAAGATTGGCGTCGATGCCCTCGAGCTGCAGGCGGTGGCTCAGGAACCGGCACAGGGGGGTCATGTCCAGCAGCCCATGCACCACCGACTCGCGGCGGCGCAGAACAAAACGCCCCAGCCAGCGGAACACCGCGGTGGCCAGACTGGTGTACTGGAGCCGGTACACCCGGTCGAAGGTGAGTTCACTCCACTCGCAGCGCAGCTCCTCGACCGCGTCCCGAAACGAGCCCGGATGGGCCGCCAGCGCCATGGTGTTCATGGCCCCAGCGGAGACGCCGGTGATGATGGGAGCGTTGAGCCTGGGGAATCGTTCGGTCAGGGCGGCCAGCACGCCGACCTGGTAGGACGCCCGGGCGCCGCCGCCCGACAGGACGACGGCCAATGTGGACTCGGATCGCGGTGGAACGGTCAGGTCTCAACCCCGTGGTTGCAGGTCGTTGCCGGCGTCCTTCGTTCACACAAACATATCCTGGCACCGATGCGGTTCCGAGGGGCAATCAAAGGCCGTCGTGCCCCTATCCGAAAATCGGAGGCGCGTCCGACCACATACGAACTTGTGGGGTGGCGACTGTGCAGTTGTGGACTGGCTGCGGCTCGACAGTGAAACACCGCCTCAACCGATCTTCCGACTGAACCGATGCCAACGTTGGCATGAAGATGGGCCCAAGGACCGATTACCGGAGGTAGAGATCGGCAATCTGTTCCGCCAGCGGGTCGACCTTCGGATCGGCTCGATTGGTCAGTACGATGATGGTGAGCCTTTCGTCTGGATAAGATCGGACGCGCGGCGTGTAGGGAAAGAGTGTAGATCTCGGTGGTCGCCGTATCATT
>CAJVYZ010000581.1 GCA_913009915.1 uncultured Gemmatimonadota bacterium
GGGGTTAGAACGAGGAAGTGAAGGGAGATGTGTATTTAGAGAGTTACAGGGGATGTTTTTCGTTCTGGTGATTCGTCTAATAAGTGTAATATTTTTTTTTTTTTCAAGCAGAAGACGGCATACGAGATATATCAGTGTGACTGGAGTTCAGACGTGTGCTCTTCCGATCTCGACGTAGACCGTGCCCCCGGTGGTTCCCCCGCCGGCTGCCGTGCTCGTACAAGCCTGCGTGCTCGCGACTGAAACGTTTCCTGCCGCATCGAACGCCTTGACGGCGTAGCAGTACTTCTCTCCGGGCGAAAGCTGCGTATCGGCGTAGCCGGTCGAGGCGGTGCTCGCCACCGGTCCTCCATGGCGCTCGATCGTGTATCCCGCCACGCCGACGTTGTCGCTCGAGGCCGCCCAGGACAGCTTCGCCGAGTTGCCTGTAACGTCTGTTATGGTGAGGGCCGTCGGTGCGGTGGGGGGCGTGTCGTCGCGCGCCGGCGGCGTTGTCGCACAAACCGTGCTGGAGGGTGGCGATACATTGCCCGCCACGTCCACCGCCTCGACCGAATAGCAAACCTCAGTGCCCGGGGCAATCCCGGTGTCCGCAACGAACGTTCCCGTTACTGTCTTCCATAAGCTAGTGCCGTTGTATACGTTGTATCCCTTCACCGACGTATTGTCCGTAGCGGCATTCCAAGAGAGGTCGATCTCGCTGGGAGAAACGGCCTTGGCGTCCAAGTGTTGTGGTACCGAGGGTGGGGCGGTATCCGCCACCGCGCCTGCGGCGCTGCTCGCCAACAGGATCCGCTTGTCAAAAAGCTGGAGTTGAATCTGCCCCAGGTTCCAGCCCAGCGGATCCGCCTCCATACCGGCATATCCGGAAACCCCTCCATACAGATCCCAACCAAGGGCTGTCGTTCCTCCCGTCTCGGCCCAGGCCACCCCCTGGAGATAGCCCTTGAGCGCGACGAAAGGACCCGCAATATCGTCGACCTGCATCGAAAAGTCAGGCTTGACGTAGCCCGTAGCGTTCGCCTGCGCTTTGAATTGGGAGTTCGACGCAGTAAAGCTCGGCGTAAAGCTGCTGATCGGGCTCCAACCGCTGCCCTGCTGATATTCCAGCCCTCCCTCCGCGTTTTCCTGAAGGGTGACGGCAAGATGCACCGATCCGTCCGCCTGCACCTCCGTACCTAGATGCACGGTGACCGTGGGGGTAATCCAGACAAAGGGCGGATAGACCGGAATAGCGCCAAAGTAATAGGTGGCAAGGGCAATTTCCTTGCTAAGCTTAACCCCCGTTGCCGTATCAAGACTCAATGATTGACTACTCGTCGTGACGAGGGCCGCCCGGAATTCATTCACCCCGGAGAAGAACCCTATGTCTAAGGCGAAATCCGGAGCAAACGAGAGTTTCAGACAACCATTTAGGGCAACCTGATTTCCGCCGCTGCCAACCAACATGTGATTCAGGGCGATGGCGAATTCGTTGGCCGACTGCGACGAACAGTTGCTCGACGTACTCTCCACCACGACCCCAGCCACCAATGCTTTGGCGGTCTTGAGTTGCGGCTGCGTGAGCGGGGTCGAGTACCATACCGTGCCCGACTCGATCACGTCGGTTAAACGAGCCGGTGACGTGGTTACAGCAATGGTCCCATTGGCGCGGGTGGTAACCGAGACCACCCGCGCCAGGATCCCGATGCTCGTTCCGCTGCCCGTCGTTCCCCGCCCGACGATGACGTCGCCCGGCTGCAGGCTGGAAGCGGCCGTGGTACCCGCGGTAAAGGAGTACGTGCTGCCGACGTGGCTGACGATCGCATGGATCGTCGCCGCCTTGAGCACTTTGGTCGAAGGTTTGATCTGGGGGGGTGCAGTCGAGGCGAAGGTCGGCAGAACCAGTCGCTTCCGGTCTAGCGTTACGGTGCACTGGTTTCCGCTGCTGCTGTCGCAGCCGGCCCAGTTGACCAGCTTCTCCCCCGAGGACGCCTGGGCGGTTAATACCACTTTTGTTCCGCTCGGAAACGACTTCGTACACGCTGCTCCGCAGTCGATTCCGTCCGGCGCGCTAACGACGGTGCCACTTCCAAAGGAATCGATACGCAGGACGACCGCCTGCACCGGGGTCGGTGAAGCCCCTGTGCCTTTCCCGGGCGGGGCCGTACCCGCCGTCCCACCGCCGCTTTGACAGGCCGCAACCGCTAGGGTCGTAATCATAAGCAAGAGGCGTATCAGAACCCAAACCGATCTCTTCATTCCCCGTTACCCCCCAAACACTATGCCTAGTAGGCCGATTCCCAATTTACTGTTGCAGATGTCAAGCAACCGAAGTCTCATCGATTGGTCACTGTTCAGATGCAGCAAGTGGGTTTAGCAATTTGTTCTTCGAACGCCCGATTTCCCGCGCCCGCTCACCGCATCGTCACCCACCCCAGCCGGGAGGGTGCGTCGGTGCGGGAGGCCCAACGAGCGCCCTGCGGTCCAAGCACGACCGCACCACACCGGCCACCGCGCTCAGAAGACGCCAGCCAGCTCTGAGGAAACCTCCTTGGTCAGAGCTGGGACTGCG
>CAJVYZ010000582.1 GCA_913009915.1 uncultured Gemmatimonadota bacterium
TTCAGACGTGTGCTCTTCCGATCTCCGAACGCCTTGTTCATCACCTGCTGCTGGTATCCTGCGGGATACTGGAGTCCCGGCGAATCTCCCTCACCCCGTTCGTCCAGGGCCCGCTTCATGACGACGTGCGGTGGGATCGCCACGAACACCGGACGCCCGTTCCTGTCGACCTTTTCGGCATAGACCTTGGCGTCGGCTCCGTGCAGGTCCTGGACGATGGTGTAGTTGTCGACGCCGCGGACCCGGTCCGCCGCCATCATGGCGGCCCGGGCGACGATATCGCGGGCATCCTGCGCTGCCGCAGGGGCGGCGAGCACACCCAGCGAGAGGGTCACGAACAGCCCAGTTACTTTCTTCACGATGTCCTCCCCTATTGGTTGCGACCGTCGACCGTCCGCAGTCACTGTTGCCGCCGTCACTCCCCGGTTCTATTTCCTCCGCACCCCCTACCCTACGCACTTCCTACTCAACCATCACCAACTCCACCCGCCGGTTCTGCTGCCGTCCCTCGGGAGTGCCGTTGTCCGCCACGGGCTTGGTCTCACCGAATCCCGCCGCCTCCAGCCGGCCCCCGTCCACACCGTAGGCCTCTACCAGGAACCGTCGCACCGCCTCGGCGCGCCTGCGGGACAGGTCGAGATTTTGGCTCTCGTCGCCCTGGCTGTCGGTGTGCCCCTCGATGGCGATCCGAAGGTTGCCATGCTGCTCGAGCATGGAACCGATCTCCTCCAGCGTGGGTGTCGACTCCGGGCGGATTCGGTCGCTGCCGACATCGAACAGGATGCCCTGGGTGGCGACGCGGCCCTCGCTGACGAGATCGTCGTACAGGTCACGGCCACCGGCCGCGATACGAATCGATCCCAAGTAGATGGGTGAGTCGGCGCGCGAACCGAAGGCGAACGTCACCCGGTCGCCCCGCTCCAGTTCGATCCGGGGAACGTTGGCGATGCGGGTCTCGTCGAGGTACACCTTCACGTGGCCACCATCCGCCATAATGCGGGCCGTCACCAACTGTTCGGTCATCCGCTCGTCCTCGAGCGTCGACAACGGGTCGCCGGCTTCCCAAATGCCCGAGCCGCGCCAGCTGCCGATGTTGACGTGGGGCGGGTCGTAGCGTCGGGCGCTACGCGGAAAGTCGGTGGTGATGACACTGGTGCCCTGTTCCGTGGCCGGATCGGATATTTCGAACTCGATGGTGAAGCGTTCGGGTAACGAGTCGGGCAAGACCACGGCTAGGCGGCTGTCGCTACCGGTGGCGCGCAGCAATCGGCGGCCCTGCCATTCGACGATTTCCATGTTGCCGCGGACCCACTCCAGCCTTAGTGGGAAGTCTCCAATTTCGTCCTCGGCGTAGTCCTCGTAGAACAGCACCGAGTCGCCGGGTATGAAGTCATAGTTGGCCCAGGCACCCTCCCCCGGTCGGGGCGTGTCCTCCGCGACCATTTCGGCCGCCACCTCCGGGTCCTGGACGGGGTTGCCGTCTTCATCGACGATCGGATTGCCCGACTCATCGGTAAGGAGGACCTCTTTGCCGGACTCCTCGGCGCCCCTGATGCACTCGAAGTCGTTGAAGGCGCAGGCGACACCGTCGCGGACCAGGCGGTCGACCTGACTGGTGGTTTCCTCTTCGGCCGCCTTCTTGGCCGCGTCGGTCAGGCTCTTGAAGAATTGGGCCTGGGCCGCGCCGGCCACGGGAGCAAGCAGGGACAGGATGAGAGCGGTTCTACTGGCGATGCGCATGACACCCTCCGTTGTGGGTGGCGGTGCCGGGGGGACGGTTGGGACTGGGTTACGGTGGTAGAGCGGATTTGGGTGGGAAAACCCGCCAATGGAGGGCGCAGGGGAGTGCGGGCGCGGGGTGGGCTACGGCCTACCGTCTTCCAGGGCGGCCAGGGCCGTGCGGCACTCATCCAGGTAGGTGGCGGCTCCGGCGGAGCTACTCGCCGTGAGAATGTCGACGGCAGGACCGAGGAGTTCCCGGGCTTCCACCGGCCGCCCCAACCCGTCGAGGGCACGTCCCCAGCGGCATCGGGCAACGGCGGTGACATAGGAACCATCGCCCAGAGAACCCTTCAGGATACCGGTGGCTTCACTGGCTGCTTCCTCGGCGCCTCCATAGTCGCGCCGAATGAGGCGGATCTCGGACAGAGTGAGCAGCGGGAACGCGACATAGAAATGTCCCGGAGGCATCACCGAGCGGTACCTGGCCGAGGCCAGCTGGAGTAGGCTGTCGGCCTCGTCCAACCTCCCCTGGTGCTTGATGGTGACAGCCAGGTTCTGCAACGAGCCAGCCACATCCTCGCTTTGTTCTCCCCAGCGCTCGATGCGGGCGGCGAGGAGAGCG
Source organism: uncultured Gemmatimonadota bacterium (assembly GCA_913009915.1). Classification (GTDB taxonomy): domain Bacteria; phylum Gemmatimonadota; class Gemmatimonadetes; order Gemmatimonadales; family GWC2-71-9; genus N074bin45. The sequence goes on from CAJVYZ010000582.1 coordinate 2,345, forward strand.
CGGTGTACCCGCTCGGCTTCGGCATACGCACCCATGCCGATGAGCAGGATCGCGTAGTCATTGCGCGTGCCGATTGTGCGGTTGTGATCTGGCCCGAGTTCGCGATCCTGGACGGCCAGTGCCTGCCGGTAGTATTCCGCCGACTCCTCCAAGTGGTCGGTGACTTGAAGCCCCTCGGCAACTTGCTTGGCCATCCGGGCCGTGAT
>CAJVYZ010000583.1 GCA_913009915.1 uncultured Gemmatimonadota bacterium
GGGAGTTATAGTTGACTGAATGTAAATGTGAGTGAACGAAAAAAGTCAAAGAAAGGGGGATTTTTATTATTTCTGTTTGTTTTTTTTTTTTTCAAGCAGAAGACGGCATACGAGATATATCAGTGTGACTGGAGTTCAGACGTGTGCTCTTCCGATCTAGGTCGTTGGTGCGGGCGGCCTGCAATTCTCCGAAGTCGACGTACTGCCCGCTCGACACGAACGGTTCGGCGTAGAATTCGAGGGTCATGTCCGGAGTGAACGAGTAGTTGAGGCGCCACCTAGTAGAGATGGTAGTCTGGTAGATCCTGCCAAAGATGTACCGCCCGGCACATTCAACGCACACCTCGGAGCGGTTTCCCTGCCGGGTGGTTACGTACTGCCGGGTATCGATCGACCTGCTGTAGCGCGGGTCCAGGCTGAATTCCAGCTGGGGAGTGGGCCTGAAACTGACCCCCGCGGACAAGCTGAAAAACCTGCCACCCAAATCGTCGCCCACATAGAAAGCGAAGGCGCGCAAATTGGTGTTGGCCGCCCGGTTGCTGAACAGCCCGGCATTCACGCTCCAATCGTTCGTGCGCTTCATGAGCGGGCCGCCGCGGGTCAGAACATCGCTTTGGGCGTCGGGGGAAAAAGACCCGCCGATGAACCCGCGCCAGAAATTGTTGAACTCCGCATCTGCATCCAGGCTGATCCTGCGATACTGCTGCACCCCACCGAAGTTCCATCCGGTACCGATTCGCGTTTCCAGCGCATAGTTGCGGAACAATCGTGAGGGCATGGTTTCCCGATACTCCAGGCTGGCCGACGCAGCTATGTTGTCGGTATCTCCGAGGCGGCCGGCGTCGTTGATCTCGAAACCGGGACTCTCGAACGACACCCCAGCGTCATAGAGCCAATGCCTCCCTCCTTGTTTCTCGAATTCGAGAAACCCGGTGTACCCGGTAAGGGAAGTGCGGGTGGAGTCTACGGTGACGTAATCCGCGTCGGGGCGTTGGTAGAAGCGCCGCGAGCTGAGCTGCTGGCCGAGGATGGCGGTCGAGTCGCCCTTGATATAGGAAAACCCTGCTGCGCCGCTGAGTTCGTACTTGCCCCCGGCGAAGCGAAAGTTCCAGTCCACCCCTGCCCCGACGGCTGCGTCGTTGTAGATGGCGGACAGCGGGCTCAGCCGATCGAGATCGCGTTTGACCCCGGTGAGGGTCACCCCGACGGTCGACACCGAGCTACCGAACTCCTGCTGCAAGCGGCCGATGGCAAACCCGGTGAGCGGCGCCACTTCCTGGCTGCCCCGGATGCCCGAGGCGTCTACGGTCTGGGCACGCGCCCGGTTGGTGAGGGCGAAGAGCGTCCCGACCGATGTCCCCGAGGCCAGCCGCCCGCTGACCTTGGCGGCCCCGAGAATGGTGGACGATCCCGGCCTGTCCACGTAGGCTCCCGAGGCGGCCCCCCTCGGCATTTCCCCGATACGACGCGAGTAGTAGAAGTCGGCGCCCCTGCCACGGAGCAAACGCGACCCCTCGGTGAAGAACGGCCGCCGTTCGGGAAAGAACACCTCGAAGGCGCTGAGGTTCACAACTGCAGGATCCGCATCGACCTGGCCGAAATCGGGGTTTACCGTGGCATCGAGCGTGAGGCCCGGGCCCAGGCCCATTTTGAAGTCCCCACCGACCCGCGTTTCGATGTTGCGACCATCATCGAAGGGGTCCCTGGGGTCGCGATCCGCGAAAACCGTGGCATTGGACGTAGCGTACGGCAGGACTTCGACCCGGCGCGAGGGAGTGATGCCGCTGATGCCGTTGAGGTCGGCCATGCGCGAGGACCATCCGGTCTCCTGCTTGGGGATGTAGATCCAGTACGCGTCCTCGTTCCGGGCGGGGATGAACCGGTTGATGTTCAAGCCCCAGACCTGCACGTCGGCGGGATTGAAGCGGAGTTGCGAGAACGGTATCCGCATCTCCGCCGTCCACCCCGCCGAATCGATGTTAGCCTGGGCCTCCCACACGGGGTCGAAACTGTAGTCGCGGCTGCGCTCGCTGTCGCTGCCGTGGTAGTAGTCGATACGAACCCCGGATGCCGTCACCCCGAAGGTGTACGCCGTGCGCTTGTCGTAGTAGCTGTCCAGCGAAACCAGGATCCGGTCGGAGTTGCCCGCGTTGTCGCGACGGGTCACCTGAGCACGAATCTCAGCGGGGTTGGGGGTATACATGCGAGCGCCGACATACAAGCTGCTACCGTCATAAAGAAAAGCGACTTCGGTGCGCAGCGTCGACGGCTGTCCCTCTTCGGGATCCCTCTGGATGAAGTCGGTGACGAATACGGCGCCGTCCCAGGCGGGTTCGTCCAGGACCCCATCGACCGACACACTGCTGCCGATCAGCCGAGTGGCGTCGGCCCACCGGGCCCGGGAGGAAGCCTGGTCGCCGGAACTGGCGGTCTGGGCCCGGGCCGGGCTCACCGTGGCGAGAATAGCGCCCACGACGATGAAACCCCACCGGATCGCAAGAACCGGTAGCTCGAGCCTAGAAATTGCACGGACTCCTGGAGGGTGTTTC
>CAJVYZ010000584.1 GCA_913009915.1 uncultured Gemmatimonadota bacterium
GGGGCGCATGTTAATGGTCGAAACGAAGGAGTTCACCCGGGCCGCCGTCGACGGTACTCCCAGGGCCATGAGGGCGATCACCCAGAAATCGGTGTTGAGGCCCGGGCTGTACTGCGTAGCCGTGAGATTGGCGTAGCCGAACCAGCCCGCATTGGGCGCGGCGTTGAACACGAAACTGACGTTCAGAATGATGGCCCCAACCAGGAACATCCAGAAACTGAACGAGTTGAGCCGAGGGAACACCACGTCCCGCGCTCCGATCTGGAGCGGGATCATGAAGTTGAAGAACATGGCCGACAGCGGCATCACCCCGAGGAAGATCATGGTGGTGCCGTGCATGGTGAACAACTGGTTGTAGACGTCCGGCGAAAGGAAGGTATTGTCCGCCGACCCCAATTGGATGCGTAGCAGCAGCGCCTCCAACCCACCCAACATGAAGAAAACGAAGGCCGATACGCCGTACATGATGCCGATCCGCTTGTGATCGACCGTCGTGACCCAGCTCCACACCCCCGTCTTGGGGTGCGGTGCCGGCGCATGAGGCGCCGTGTGCTCGACTGCAAAAGTAGCCATGCCGTGTCCTATTAAGGCTGAGAGGAAACCGATTCCGTCTCGTCGTTTACTGGTTGTCCGCCGCCACGGTGGACGGCGCAACGACCTGTTGGGCCCGCAGATACGCCACCAGGGCCGCCGATTCCGCCTCGGTGATCTCGCCGGCCATCACCATCAAGCTTCCTTCTTTGTATCCCTGCGGATCACGGATCCACCGTGCCATATTCTCATCGGTGTTCTGCAACATACCGGCGGCGATCATCGTCCGGTTGCCGATATTGGCCAGGTTGGGGCCGATCTGGCCCGGGGGAGGGTCGGCCGCGTTGAAGCTGTGGCAGCCGATACAGGCCTTGGTGAGGAACAACTGCTGCCCCGCCAGCGCCACGCTGTCACCCTCGACAGGCACGGGCTCGGTCGCAGCCGACATGCCGGCCACCCAGCGATCAAAATCGGCGGCCTCGACCGACACCACGCGGAACCCCATCCGCCCGTGCTGGATGCCGCAGAACTCGGCGCACTGGCCGGGGAACTCACCGGTCACCTCCGCATTGAACCACATCCGGGTCTCACGATTGGGGAAGACATCCCGCTTGGCGGCGAATTGCGGCACCCAGAAGCTGTGGATCACGTCGTCCGAGACCATCCGGAGATCGATCGTACGGTCGACCGGGACGTACAGCTCGTTGGCCGTGGTAATGCCGTATTCGGGGTAACGGAACTCCCACCACCACTGATGGCCGATGACCTCTACCACCAACGCATTGGCTGGCTCCTTGGCCGTTTCGAAGATGACCTTGATGGTGGGGATGGCCACCATCACCAGGATGACGGCCGGGATGACCGTCCACACGACCTCCAGCACCGAACTCCCATGAATCTGTTTTGGCTCGGGATCGTCCGGCTTGCCCCGGAACTTGATGATGGCCACGACCAGGGCCCCTTCGACCAGGACGAACACCAGAATTGCCCAACGCACCGTGGTCATGAAGACGTCGTCGACCATGCGGGCAAAATCGCCACGCGGTTCCAGGGTGGTCTGCGGGTAGTTCTCCGCACATCCAGCCGCGACGAGCACCAGCAGCGTCAACAAGGAGCTCCACCAGAGCAATCGCCCGGTGGCGATGGACCGGAAACGCATTGTGCGGTCTTCCTTAGAATCGGTACGAGAAATGCCGGATTTCGACAGAACGGACGATATCCGCCCGGCGCCTTCTCGTCAAGGAAGAGGGCCCCGGCAGGACTGCCGGGGCGGGGAGGCTCAGAGACTGAGGTTACTCGCCGCCCAGGGCCTCGGTGGCGAACTTGTGACCCAAATCGGGGTGGATCCGGAACAGGTATATCCCCATGGCGGCCATGGCCAGCGTATTGCCCAGCAGCACCGACCACCAATGGAATACGCCTTCGGTCCCGGTAAACAGCATGAAACTGAACCCGACGAAGAACACCTCGAACACCATCAGCACCACCACGAGGGCGAACCGCCAGATGTGGTGTTGCACCGCCAGGTGAACCAACTCGGTCACCACGATGCCGAACAGAGCGAACATCCCGAAATGCAGAGCGGAATAGGCCGCGATGAGCCCGGGACTGAGGGCGCCGAGGTTCCCCGCCCCACGTTGGAGAATCAACTGACCCAACAGGTTGGGCGTGAAGAACGGCCGGCCCTGAATGATCACGTCGAGGAACAGGAACCAGAGAGCCACCGCAGCCCCGCCGATCAACCCGGCGGCGATGCCCTCCCGGAGCAACGAGTGACGATATTCGGCCATGGTATTCCTCCTCTGACGACTGGGCCGCTCACTCTCTGTTAACCATTGACGGGGGCCGCCGGTTCCAGGGAGGTGATGCGGCCCTCCATGATATGGATCCGCCCCGGCCGGGAAGCGTCAATGAGCTGTCCGCGGGAGGGACCGGCTATTGCATCAGCCGCTCGATCTCTTCTGGATCCCGGGGAGCACCGGCCGACAGAATCTCGAAGCCAGATCGGAAGAGCG
>CAJVYZ010000585.1 GCA_913009915.1 uncultured Gemmatimonadota bacterium
CACGACGCTCTTCCGATCTGCCCGCTGGCCGTCGCACCAGTGGGAAAACTCTTGAGCGTTCGGAATGTCGAAGTCTTCCAGGAAACCACCGACGTCGAGCGCCGGGATCAGGTCGGTCGGAAGCACCTCGCCCCGGGCCAGGCGATCGAGATCCAGTTCGAGGTCCGGTGCACTGAGGCGCACCCAGTCGCGGCCGCCCTCCAGGCGGTCCCGGCCGAGTTTGGCGCGCAACACCGACAATGCGGTGGCCAGCGAGTGGCGCCCCTCGAATGCCGGCGCGCTCTCCCACAGCAGCGTCGTCAGGCGATCCCGTCGCTGAGGTACCCTCGGCTCTACCGCCAGGTAGACCAGGAGCGCCAAGTGCTTTCGGGTCTTGAGGCGAACCGGCCGACCGTCGGGCGCCACCAGGCGGGGCTGCCCCAGGCAATGCAGGGCAAACGGCTGTGACATGGAGAACCTCTGCGGGAGGATCCAACTTGGCATGCCCGGATCAACCGACCGTCAAATCCAATCGCTGCCATGAGTTGCCGCACGCTGACAAGTTCCCGGTCCCCCTGGGCCCCAGGCCGCCGCGTGCTGGCGGCTGGAGCCCGCCGAGGGTAGGGCATTAGGGTGTGAAGTCGGTAAAGCCGAACGTCCCGTCGAGGCGGGCAACACTTACCGTGTACTCGATTCCAGCCGTCAGGACATTCTCTGTGTTGCTGATCGAGGTCTGGACGGTCCCGGACGGCAACGTGCCATGGGTAACGGGCGAAGCGATGCCGTCCGCGGCAGGCGTCGTGGCAGCGCCCCACACGATGGTGGTGCGGTCCGATGTCCGGGCCACGTTGACAGTGAACACGTCTCCCACGGTCCACGAATAGTTTGGCGCTGTGCCGCTGGTCACCGTGACGGTAATCGTACCTCCTGTCCCTCCTCCTCCGCCCCCGCCGGTCGGGTTGTCGTCGCCGCACGCTCCGGCCAGCAGTAGTACTCCGCCACAGACCACCGCACCGAGTCCTCGCAACGCAGTTCGCATGGCCCCTCCCTCGTACAGGTGAATACCGGTCCGCATCGTCGGGTATCGTATAGCCAAGCCGCGGCAAGGATGCATCATCCGGTCGCCGCGGCCCTGTTGGATATGTAATCGCGCTGGGGACCGGGCGCAAGATGCCTGGTAAAGAGGGCATGCCCCCCCCGTGGCCCGAGATTGGGTGACCTTCCTCACTGCCTCCCCGAGCCTCCTGTGCCAAGTTGTACCGGTAGGCACACCAGTTGCCTCTCCGGGAAGCGGGTCACAAGGTGCGGGCTCCAAACGCGGGCCCGGGTACACTCTGTATCTTGTTTGTTGACAAATAGTTACCTGAAGATATGCCGGCCACGCCGAGCATAAATTGCGTACCCTCACGAGGACATGGAAACCATGAAAACACTGCAATTTGCCAAGCTGGCCACCGGCCTGAGCCTGGCCCTCGGCGCCGCCGCCTGTAGCGACAACGGCCCTGCGACGGTCGAACTCACGGCCGCCAATTCGCCCGTGGTGGCCGCCGCCGCGATCCAGGCGATGAACCTGTCGCTCGACGGGCTCGACAGCGACGCTGTCGATATCGCAGGCTTTGCCGGGTCGTTCGGCGCCCCGGTCATGGCGGCGATCTACCCCAACGGGCAGCCGGCCGCGTTCAGCGGCCCGAACGGTTGTCCCTCGTTCACGCCCGATCCACCGGTCGACAGCGACGGCGACGGCGTGCCCGACAACGCGTTGTTCACCTTCGATCCCCAGTTCTGCACCTTCCAGGGTGACAGCGGGACGATGATGATCACCGGCAGCGTCCGGGTGTCCGATCCCGCCTCGGTGGCGATCGGCGTCGACGTGGCCTTCAACCAGGTGACCTTCGCCCAGTTCCAGAACGGGGCCACCGATCCGGTCTTGGCGCTGGTGTACGACGGCACCCGCTCGCTCCGCGGGCAGCCCACCTCGCTCACGCTGGACGAGAACTTCAGCGTCTTCGTCCAGGCCGGCGGGGAGCAGGCCGGGTTCAGCAACGTGGCCAGCCTCAGCTTCACGCCCACCGGCGGCGCCACCATCGACTTCGACCTGGACCTCCCCAACGGCGACGTCGACTGGAACGGCACCTTCTCGGCCCAGAGCCCCGAGGGCTTCTTCGTGCTGACGGTGGAAACGGTGCAGACGCTGTCGTACGACGCGGCGTGCCTCAACCCCGAGAGCGGTGAGGGTAGCATCGTGGCCGGCGTACTGCGCCTGTCTGCCGCCAGCAGCGACGGCGCTGGGGTGGTGCAGGTGACGTTCAATGGCTGTGGGGTGGAGCCGACGGTGGAGTTCGCGGGATCGACTGCTTGATCTGAGGCGGTCAGGCGGACAGATCGGAAGAGCGTCGTGGAGGGAAAGAGTGTAGATCTCGGTGGTCGCCGTATCATTAAAAAAAAAAGACAGACAGAACAACAATTTCGTTTATGACCCTGGGTACCTCTCTCTCATTTCTCATCTACCCACAGCACTTCTGTCCTCCTCACCTTGCTCTCGACACCCTTCTCTCT
>CAJVYZ010000586.1 GCA_913009915.1 uncultured Gemmatimonadota bacterium
ACGACGCGCTTCCGATCTACGGTGACGCAGATGGTGGGCCGGCGGGGGCAGCGGGTGCTGGTGCACCGGCTCCCCGCCGGCGACGGTCACGGGGCGGAGGAGGAGGCCTCGTGACGGGGCTGCTGGCTGCGGTCGGTCTGCTGCTGACGGCCTTCGGCGCCACGGCCGGGGCGGCCCTGGTGTCGGTGAGCCGGGTCGAGCTTACCCAGATGGTCTCTCTCCGGTTGCGCGGCGGGCGCGGTCCGCTGTCCCACATGGGACGGATCGACGAGTTGTTGACCGCGGCGTCGGCCACGACTTCGCTGGGAGTGGTGCTGCTGGGAGTGGCCGTTCCCGCGGCCGTAAGCGGGCCGGCCCTGCGGCCGCTGGCGCTGGTGATCGTGGTGCTGGCGATACCGGCCGTAGTGTTCGGCGGGTACTTCTTTCCCCGGTGGCTGACGGAACCGCGCGCGCTGCGCCTGACCAAGTGGGTAGCCCCCGTGCTGGAGATATGGGCGGCGCCGTTGTGGTGGGTGCTGCCGGCGCGGAAACCCTCCCGGTTGGACGACCTGCGTTCGCTGTGGCGGGAGGGGGCTGCCGTCGGCGTTACTGAAGACGAGCATCTTCTACAGGTGGAGAGCGTCATCAACTTCACCGGCCGGCCGGTGCAGCAGGTGATGACGCCGCGGACCGAGATCGTCGCGGTGTCCGAAGACGCCGATCTGGCCGACATCCGCATCGTGTTTGCGGAGAGCGGCTACAGCAGGCTTCCGGTCTACCGGGGGACCTTGGACGAGATCATCGGCATGGTGTACGCCTTCGACTTGCTTAAGTTGAGCCCGGGCGACACCCTCCCCGTGCGGACGGTGGCGGCTACGCCAGGCAGCCGGAACTGCGGCGACCTTCTGCTGGACATGCGGCGCGAGCGCCGGCATCTCGCGGTGGTGCTCGACGAGTTCGGCGGTACGCTGGGCATCGCCACGCTGGAGGATCTGCTCGAGGAGTTGGTCGGTGAGATCTTCGACGAACACGATCGCGCCGTGGTCGAAGGCCCCGACCTCGGCCCGGGGATCTTCGAGACCGACGGCACCACCGACCCCGCCGTCATCGGCGAACGCTTCGGCGTCACCTTGCCGGATACCGGCGCTACCACCATTAGCGGATTGCTGACCGACCTGGCGGGTCGGATCCCCTACCGCGGTGAACGGCTGCTGGTGTCAGGACTGGAATTCGATGTGGTAGAAGCCTCACCCACTCGCCTGCAGCGGCTGCTGATTCGCCCGGGTCCGGTGTCTTCGGTGCCCCTGACCAGGAGAACCTCGTGACCGAGACTCCGACGACCATCGACACGCTGATAGGGCTGTTCCGTTCCGGGCGGACCGAAGCCTTTCAGCGGAGCGCCTCCGAGCTGGAACCGGCGGACCTGGCCGACGTGCTAGCGGCGTTGCATGACGATGAGCGGCTCGAAGCTGTTCGCATCCTCCCGCCCGAGGTCTCCGCCAACGCGCTAGCGGAATTGCCGGAGGACGTGCACGCGGAAGAAACCCTCGCGGCACTCGATCCCGAACAAGCGGCCGACATCGTCGAGGAACTCGAGGATGACGACGCCGCGGATCTCCTGGGGGAGCTCGAACCCGAGGAGCAGGAGCGGATTCTCGGTCGGGTAGAAGAGGAAGACCGGGCGGAAGTCGAACATCTCCTGCGGTACGACGAGGAGACGGCCGGCGGGATCATGACCACCCACCTGGTCACGGTACGTGAGACCGATACCGCCGAGCGGGCCCTGGAGAAGATCCGGCAACAGGCTGACGAGGTCGAGGATTTCTATCAGGTATTCGTAGTCGATGTCATGGAGCGACTAGCCGGCATCCTGCCGCTCAAGGCCTTGGTTCTGAGCTCGCCCGGGCGGCCGGTTCGCGCGATCATGGAGAGCGCCGACAACACAGTGCAGCCCGACCTCGACCAGGAAGAGGTCGCCCGCATCATGGCGCGCTACGACCTTCCCTCCGTCCCGGTGGTGGACGTCAACGGCAAGCTCCTCGGCCGGGTCACGTTCGACGACGTGAGCGACGTCATGGAAGAGGAGCACACCGAGGACCTGTTGCGCTTCTCCGGCGTGGCGGCTGACGAGGGACTGGCCGTGGCGCTCAAGACCGCCGTCCGCACCCGGCTTCCCTGGCTGTACCTCAATCTGTTCACCGCGTTTCTGGCCGCGGCCGTGGTGATCTACTTCCAGGACCGCATCCAGCGAACGGTGATGCTGGCGGCGCTCATGCCCGTCATTGCCGGGATGGGTGGCAACGCCGGCACCCAGGCACTGGCGGTCACCGTCCGGCGGCTGGCCCTGGGTCTCATCTCCCGGCGGCAGGGCCTCGAGGCGGTGGCCAAAGAGGCGCTCATCGGCGCCACCAACGGCCTGGCGGTGGGCCTGGCCATCGCGCTGGTCACGCTGGCTCTGGGCCAGGACCCACGCCTGGGTCTTCTCGTCTTCATCGCCATGAGCTTCAACATCTTCCTGGCCGGGTTTGCCGGGGCGTTCATCCCAATCGTGTTG
>CAJVYZ010000587.1 GCA_913009915.1 uncultured Gemmatimonadota bacterium
GCGACGAGAGGGGAGTGGGGGGCGGGGGGGTGGTGCTCGGTGGTGGGAGGGGCGGCGAGGAGGAGGGGAGGGTGACCGAGGGGGCCGCCGTTCTGCTCCACGGCCATGGCGCCATGGTGTCGGCTCCCGGCAGCGACGGCGGCGCCGGGGCGGTACTGATGTACCACCGGGACTCATCGGGAGTCTGGTCGGCGGTGCACACGCTCAGGCTCGACACGCCCCAGCCGCGGTCATTTTTCGGTAGTTCCCTCGCCGTCGCCGGTGAGGACCTCCTGGTTGGTGCGCCGACCCAAGGCGGGCTAACAGGTGCCGTCCATGTGTTCCGTCACGAAGGCGATTCTCTGGTGCACGCGCAGGAGCTTACCGTCACTGCCAGCGGCATGGGCGCGTTCTTGGGTGGTGCCGTCTCGGCCGACGGCGACCTGGCCGTATTGGGCGCGCCGGCCGCGGACATGTTCTCCGGTGTCGGCTTCGTGTTCGAACGGGGGGTCGATGGCTGGGCCGAGACCGGCGAAGTGTTCGACGCCGGCCCCGGCATCCCGGCGCTCACTGGGGAGGTACGTCGCTGCGAGGATGGCGTCAGCTCCGCCTTCACTTGCGCCGACGTTGATCTGGTGGCCTTCGTGCCGTTGGGTGAGTTGGGCGCCGGGCGCGGCGTCATGCTCAACGACGTGTGGGGCTGGACCGATGCCGAGACAGGCAAGGAGTACGCCTTGGTCGGCCGGACCGACGGGGTGGCGTTCGTCGACATGAGTGACCCGAGCTATCCAGTCTACCTGGGCGAGCTGCCGCTGACCGAGGGTTCACCCGCCAATCTGTGGCGCGACGTCAAGGTGTACCACGACCACGCCTACATCGTGGCCGACGCCGCCGGCCAGCACGGCGTGCAGATCTTCGACCTGCGCCAACTGCGGGATGTTTCGGGTGATCCGGTCACGTTCGAGGCCACCGGCAACTACGATCGCATTGCCAGCGCCCACAACATCGTCATCAACGAGGAGACGGGCTTCGCCTACGTCGTCGGCGCCAGTGCCGGCGGGGAAACCTGTGGCGGTGGGCTGCACATGATGGACCTGCGCGAGGATCCGGCCAATCCGACGTTCGCCGGCTGCTTCTCCGATCCCAGTACCGGCAACTCCGGCACCGGCTACAGCCACGACGCCCAGTGCATCGTCTACCAGGGGCCGGATGAAGAGCACCGGGGCAAGGAGATCTGTTTCGGCGCCAACGAGACCGCCCTGTCGATCGCCGACGTGTCGGACAAGGACAATCCCGTGGCCCTGTCCCAGGCGGCGTATCCCAGCGTCGGGTACGCCCACCAGGGATGGGTGTCAGAGGATCATCGCTATTTCTTCCTGGGCGACGAGTTGGATGAGCTTTCCGGCACCACCCCGAATACCAGAACGCTGGTGTGGGATATCGAAGACCTCGACGACCCCGTGCTGGCCACCGAGTACCTGGCTGAAACCAGCGCAACGGACCACAACCTTTATGTCCGCGGCCAGTACATGTACCAGTCCAACTACGTGGCGGGGCTGCGGGTGATCGACGTGTCCGATCCCACCTCGCCGGTGGAAGTCGGCTATTTCGACACCGTTCCCTTCGGCGAGAACGCTCCCGGTTTCTCCGGCTCGTGGAGCAACTATCCGTTCTTCGCCAGCGGCGTCATCGTGGTGACCAGCATGCGTGAGGGGATGTTTTTGCTGCGCAAGCAGGACCGGCTGACGCCGTAGGCAGCGAGGATGACAGCGAGGGCAGCGAGGGCAGCGAGGGCGGCGGGGATGACAGCGAGGGCAGCGAGGGCAGCGAGGGCGGTATATAGAAAGAGGTCAGAAGCGGGGGGCGGCTGAGCGCCACCATCAGCTCCTGACCTCTTCTCTTTGCCGCTACGGCTTTCTTAGGCTTCTTGGGCGCGACACATGCCCTGCCCCTTGCCGTGCATCATCCCGTGCCCTTCCCCATTTCCCATGCCTCGCATCATGCCCTGTCCCTGCATGGTGGAGTCACCATCGCGGCCGGCCATGCCTCCCTGGCACATGGTGCACGAGCCTGGGTCGGATTCGGCCTGGCAGCCTTTCATGCCTTGCTCCATCCGGTCCGCCATCTCCGGGAAGGTTCGCCTGACGGCGGTGTGCATGTAGGCCATCGCCTCCTGCCGGCGGATCTGGGCGGCGTCCTGGTCGCCGGCCTGGAAGGCCTCCCGCGCGAGCACGTGGGCCGCCTCGGCTCGAGCCAACAGCTCGATGGTGATTTCGTCACCTTCCGCCTGAAGGCGTTCCATCATCCGGGCCCGGCCGGGCCCTCCCTGTGGGGCCATGGCGGAGGCCGAATCGTTCTTCGGCTTTTCCATTACCGGCGGAGGCTGGTGGTCCCGGCGAAACTGGGCGCGATGCTCGTCACGCATGGTGATGAATGCCGTCATCTGCTCGTCCGAGAAACCCGTCTCCAGCTTGGTGTCGGTTTCATCCCGCAGCGCCGTGACGTCCTCCCGCATCTGCGGGTCACGCTGTCCTTGATACTCTTTGAAGATGG
>CAJVYZ010000588.1 GCA_913009915.1 uncultured Gemmatimonadota bacterium
GAGGCCCAGATTGACCGGGTGATAGTCCACCACGGGCTCGCCCTCGTGGATCTCGAATCGCGGTTCGGCGGTGCTCTGGGGGAGATCCCGCGTGGCCCGCCAAAGCGTGTCCCCGGCGGCGGTCATGGCTATCAGTTCGTCACGAATGAACGGGGCGTAGTACACGGTGTCGCCCCTCACGGCCAGGTGCCCAGCGTTGGCCATCTCCCTCAGCAACACGTGTTGCGGCACCACGGCCTGGCCCAGAGAGTCCACTGTCTGGTCGTCCCGGACATGAATCAACAACGGCGCCGGGGCAGGATCCCAGCGAAAGGAAAACAACTCGCTGGATCGCACCAGCCACACACCGTCGCCGGCGGCATCGAGCGTAACCTCGGCAAAATCAAACAATCCGCTGAGGGCGGTGCGCACCTCCCCGTCGTCCCCGATCTGCATCACTTCCCCTTCGCCGGTGACGATCCACCAGCCATCGGGGATTCGGATGGCGCTACGAACCTCGCGGGCCCCAATGTGGAGCCTAGGTTGACGGACCCGGAGATCTCGGTCCACCACGAGGACGTTCCCCGTCCCACTGAGCACCGTCCGGTGCCCCTCGCCTGCCGGTCCGGCGGTCCGGCCCTGCAACCACAGCAACTCCACCGCCTCCCTGGGGAACGCGGTGTCCGCCACCAGGATGGTGGAACCGTCCGCCGCGGCACGCTCGATCGGCGGGACGGGCTCTCCGCCTGAGCCGAGGACGGTCCGAGCACCGAGCGCGGCAACCGCAACCACCCCAATGGGCACCAGCAGGCGAACCGGCCGGGGGAGACTCCCCCAGCCGGTCCTGTTCAGTTCCATGCTCACGACTTCTTGATTTCGTCGATCCGGATGGCGCTGGCGCCGCCCGCGGAGAACACCTTGCCGGTGATGGTCACTTCCTGCTCGGCGAATTCCTTCAACATATCGTTGGAGGAGGAACCGGGCATGTCAGCGGTGATCGGGAGGTAAAGCTTTCCATCGCTGGTGAGGATCGCCAAGGGGATCCCCTTGTCGGCACACACCTGGCTGCACATGCGGTGGTCGGCACCTGACAGTCCGTGCCCGAACTTGCAGGACAAGTCGACAACCGTCCCGCTGATGGTTTGGACCTCGTAGCTCGGGGCCTCCATCATCTGCGCCTGTGCCGAGGCGGGTAGGATGACGGCCATGAGTGCGAGGGCCGACAGGCCTGCGATAATGCGTTTCAACATCGGTACTCCTTTTATGAGGGAAAAACGGTGAAGAACCTTAGGTGCCAAGGGGAGACCCGCCGGCTGATCACAGGTCCACCGGGCCGAGGCCGTCGGGCCGATGGGTCTGAAATTGCCGGCGGCAACGTACGGCCAGATCGGTGATGACGGGTTCGGGAACGTTACCGACCATGACGTGGAGCAGTCCGGGCTCGCGCCACGAGGCGATGTGGTATCCCGATCGGACAGCCGTGTCGAGTTCATCGAGCGGAGTGATTTCGTCCTCGGTGACATCGGTTGGCATGACGTAATAGGACACCATGCCGGCCCCGACCTGGTATTCCATGACGACACCCTGGCGGCATTGGCTCATGCACAGGTGGGCACCTTCGAGCGTGGCGTTCTCGAACGACGGCACCCGGGCTGCGAACGGTACCCGTAACGAAAGCCAGCGCGAGACCGAGTCGGCATCAGCCGAGGCAATGCCGTCGCCCACCAACGCCTGTGAGTGCGCGAAGGCCAGGTCGGCAAACGGATCGTCCCCGCTGAGCCGCCCGTCCAGCAAGGCCCACGACCCGGCGGCCGCCAGCACGGCAACAGCCGCCGTGGCGGCGGGCCACAGCGACCGGCGAACCTGGGGTGGAGGCGTGGCCGTGCGCGCACGGGCGATCGCGGCGTAGAGGCGGTTACGCACTTCGATGGGTGCGGCCACAGGCTGCACGGCCTCGCGTACCTGATGGCGCAGTGTCTCCATGTCCCGAAGGAATGCCTGGCACGTGTCACAGCCTTCCAGATGATGGTGAGCCCGGGCCAGGTCGCCCGTCACGGCACGCGGTCGTTCGTCAGGCCACAGGAGCCGGCGCGCCTCGCCACAGTGCATGCTCATCCCGCCCGCCATCCCCGAGCGGACCCGGCGGTCGCTTCCAGCGCCGAGCGCAGCTTGCGCCGGGCTCGGAACAGCCGGGATGCCACCGTCCCTTCGGGGATATCCAACATTGTCGCTACCTCTCGCTGAGGGAGTTCTTCGAGATCGGCCAGAATGATCGTGGCGCGCAACTCGGGCTCCAGTCCGTCCACCGCGGCGATCAGTCTGTCCCGCTGCTCCTCGGACACCACGTCGTCCTCAGGTGTCGGTAACGGGCGCCATTCGGCGATCGCCCGCTCGAAGGCGTAGTCATCGTAGTCCGTCAACAGGGTTTCCGCCCGGCGCCGGCTCGACCGGACGTTGTTGAGGTGGGTCCGGGTCAGAATCAGATCGGAAGAGCACACGTCTGAACTCCAGTCACACTGATATATCTCGTATGCCGTCTTCTGCTTGAAAA
>CAJVYZ010000589.1 GCA_913009915.1 uncultured Gemmatimonadota bacterium
GCTGTTCGTCAACGAACTGGCCCCGCGGCCCCACAACAGCGGCCACTCTACCCTGGACGCCTGCGTCACCGATCAGTTCGAGCAGCAAGTACGAGCGCTGTGCGGCCTGCCGTTGGGCGATCCGCGGTTGATCTCGCCGGTAGCCATGATCAACCTCCTGGGGGATCTGTGGCACGACGGCGACCCGCGGTGGCAGGACGCCCTCAGCCGGCACGGGGTCAAGCTGCACCTGTACGGCAAGCACCACCCCCGGCCGGGGAGGAAAATGGGCCACTTGAATTGTCTGGCCGAGTCTGCCGACGAGGCATTGGCGCTGGCCCAGGAAGCCCACCAGGCTCTGGCGGCCCCCCCGGCCGCCCCGGCCCCTTGACCTTGGCCAGCGTATCGCGATACTGGAACACATGGACACGACACTGACGGTATTGCTGGGATCGGCCATCGGCGTGGCCTTCGTTCACACGCTGATCGGCATCGACCACTCGCTGCCTTTCGTCGTCCTGGGGAAGGCCAATGGCTGGTCGCTCCGGAAGACGTTGGGACTCACCGCGGTCTGCGGCATCGGCCACGTGCTGTCTTCCGTCGTGCTGGGACTCCTGGGCATCGGACTGGGGACGGCCGTCGCCAGCCTGGAGGTCATAGAGGCTTCGCGCGGAACCCTGGCGGCGTGGACCCTGATCGTGTTCGGGTTGGTCTACGCCGGGTGGGCCTTTGCCCGTCGCCGGCGCGGGACGCGGCACGCCCATCAGCACGACGGCTTGGTCCACAGTCACACCGGCCGGCCAACCCATCAGCATTCGACGCGCTCCGCTACGGCGGCGATCACGGCCTGGAGCCTGTTCATCATCTTCGTGCTGGGACCCTGCGAACCGCTGATCCCGCTGCTGATGATCCCGGCGGCCGGCATGGGCACGGGGGTCGTGATACTGGTGACGGCGGCATTTGGCGTAGTCACGGTGGCCACCATGCTGGGACTGGTGACGCTGGCCTACTACGGGCTCCGGCTCCAACGGATGCACTGGCTCGAACAACACGCCCACGTCATGGCCGGCCTGGCGATCGCTGCATCCGGAGTGGTGATACGATTCTTGGGGATCTAAGAAGAAACCAAAGGGGCTAAGAGGGCTAAGAGGGAAAAGACGTATTAGCCCTCTTAGCCCTCCTAGTCTTCCGGCTTCACTCTTATCGTTGCGTCCGACGTGGTAATCACCACCTCACCGGTCGTCTCGTCCCGCGACACCACCACCGATCCATGGCTCCGCACCGTCACGTTGACCTTGGCGATGGTGCCCGAGTACCGTAGCGGCCTGATCCGGACGCGTTGGGCACGGATCACTTCCAGCGTCGCGGCCCGCTGCATCTCCTCAGCCTCCCGCAACTGGACCTGGAGCCGGACGACCTCGGCCCGCACCTCCGTGTCCGTGGTGCGCTCGATTCGGCTGAGCGACCGCTCCAGCAGGGCCTGGGCCCGGGAGCGGACATAGGCGCGCTCTGCGGCGAGGCCCCGGGCCGTGGGTTCCCTGGCCGCCGTGAGCTTGGCGGTGCCCACGGTGGTGCCGCGACGATAGACGAACTCCACTTCGTCCCCGGACTTCGCCTGACCCAAACGCTTGCCCCCTTCGTCGGACAGCAACGCCAATCCGTCGATATGGGTAAGGATGTCGCCCCGGCGCAACCCGGCACGATCGGCAGGCCCGTCCTCATCGACCGAGAACACTCGGGGGTTCTCGCTGAACTCCCAGCGCGAGCCTTCGCGGCGGTAGGACTCCAACTCTCGGTACAATTCCCGGACTTGGCCGGGGTCATCGTTGTTACCCTGGGTCCTGGCCTTGAGCTGAGCCTCGGCCGCGGCGATCTCCTCGTGGCGCAGCGGATAGTATTTGCAGTTGCTGCAGCTCAGGCCGAAGCCAAACCAGGCCTTGGTGCCGGAGAGCATCGGAGAGTACGCTGCCACAACACTGGCCACTCCGCCGGAGAGGGCCCGCGGAGCCCGCGGCGGCCGGACGAGCTCCGGAACCGTCGCAACCGCGGGTGGTGTCGGCGGCATCGGGCCCACAGCCACACCGGCGTCGGTGGGACACGCCGCGGCAGGCGTGATCTCCGTGGTAACGTCACGGCCGTTGCGTCGAACGGATACCGTCACCCGTTCACCGGGTTCCAAGTCCGCCAACCTGGAGCCGCCGGATCGGGTGGTAATCAGCCGGCCGTCGATGCTGACGAGGACATCCCCTGATCTCAGTTTCCCGCGCGATGGGCCCGAGGCGCCTACGTGTTTGATCGTCGGTTCGGAGCGGAACCGCCAGTGCCACGAACGGCTCGACGCCCGATAACTGAGCTCACAGTCCTGGCAGTCGAGATCTACACCCAAGTCGCCGACCGCAGCGGCACCTCCAGGACACGACGCGGCGCGACCGACGGAGACCTGAGCGGCAACCGTTTGGGGCTCGAGCCCGGAAAGGCCGGCAACGAGCGCCGCCAGGGCCAACCCGCGACGCGCCGCCCCCGGGCGAACGGAGCCTTAGATCGGAG
>CAJVYZ010000590.1 GCA_913009915.1 uncultured Gemmatimonadota bacterium
CCACGACGTCCTGGCCGAGGCCGTGCACGTCCTGGGCGGCGAAGGGGTGGTGGAAGCGGTGACAATGGATGAGTTGGTGGCGCACCTTGCCAGGCCCCGCACCGTCTGGTTGATGGTGCCCGCCGCGGCCGTGGATGCCACGCTCGACGCCTTGCTCCCACTGCTTGAGGCGGACGACGTGGTGATCGATGGCGGCAATTCGTATTATCGCGACGATCTGATCCGGGCCCACCGGCTTGCCGGGGCGGGACTGCACCACGTGGACTGTGGCACCAGCGGCGGGCTCCGCGGCTTGGACCGGGGCTACTGCCTCATGATCGGGGGCGAACGCGTCGTCGTCGACCGGCTGGACCCTATCTTCGCCACGCTGGCGCCGGGGGCGGGGGCTCTCGCGCCGACCGCCGGACGGGAGCAACGAGGCGGGACCGCCGAGCGCGGGTACCTCCACTGCGGCCCGAACGGCGCCGGCCACTTCGTGAAGATGGTCCACAACGGCATCGAGTACGGGCTGATGGCATCCTACGCCCAGGGGCTCAACATCCTCAAGCATGCCGGCGTGGGCCGCCAGGTGGAGGCGTCGGACGCGGAGACAACCCCGCTGCGCGATCCCGCCGCCTATCAATACCAGTTCGACCTGGCAGACATCGCCGAGGTCTGGCGGCGGGGCAGCGTGATCACCTCCTGGCTACTCGACCTGACCGCAGCCGCACTGGCGGGCGACCCCGCCCTGGACCGCTTCGCCGGCCGAGTGTCGGACTCGGGGGAAGGGCGGTGGGCCCTGGAGGCGGCCATCGACGAGGCCGTGCCGGCCACCGTGCTGGCGGCCGCGCTGTTCGAGCGCTTCAGTTCCCGGGGCGAGGCCGACTTTCAGAACCGGGTGCTCTCGGCCATGCGCTACCAGTTCGGCGGCCACATCGAGCGGGGCGCGGACCAATGACCCCCCGCCGCTCGGACGCGCTGGTCTTCTATGGGGCCACGGGCGATCTCGCCAAGAAGAAGATCTTTCCGGCGCTCTATGCCCTGGCGCGTCGTGACCAGCTAGGCATGCCGGTGATCGGGGTGGCCCGCTCCGGGTGGACGCTGGAGCAGTTTCGGGCGCACGCGCGCCAATGCCTGGAATACCACGGCGTCGTGGACGACCAGTTGTTCGCCAAGCTGGCGGCACGCCTCCGCTATGTCGAGGGCGACTACACCGACCCCGCCACCTTCACGGCACTGAAGCAGGCACTCGGGTCGGCGCAACGCCCGCTGCACTACCTGGCCATCCCGCCCGCGATGTTTCAGGCCGTTGCCCGCGGGTTGGGCGCCTCCGGGTGCGGACACAACGCGCGCATCGTGGTGGAGAAGCCCTTCGGGCGCGACCTCGCGAGCGCCAGGGCACTCAACGCCACCCTGCACCAGGTCTTCGAGGAGAAGGACATCTTTCGCATCGATCATTATCTCGGCAAGGAGTCGGTGCAGAACCTGCTGCTGTTCCGCTTCGCCAACACCTTCCTCGAGCCAATCTGGAACCGGCACTATGTCGAGAGCGTGCAGATCACGATGGCGGAACGGTTCGGTATGGAGGGACGCGGGCGCTTCTACGAAGAGGCGGGGGCCATTCGTGACGTCATGCAGAACCATATGCTGCAGGTCGTCGGGTTCCTCGCGATGGAGCCGCCCGACCTCGAGCACCCGGAAGGGATCCGCGACGAACAAGTCAAGGTGTTCAGGAAGATCCGGCCACTCACGCCGGACTGCCTTGTCCGCGGTCAGTTCCGCGGCTACCGCACCGAGGACAATGTGGCGCCCGACTCGACGGTCGAAACCTTCGCGGCGCTCCGACTGTACCTCGACTCCTGGCGGTGGGAGGGCGTGCCGTTCCTGATCCGGGCAGGAAAGTGCCTGGCCACGACGGCCACCTTGGTGATCGTGTCGTTAACGCGGCCGCCGCTGATGACGCTCCCCCGTGGCGAGACGAACTACGTGCGATTCCACCTGAGCCCCGGCGTGACGATAGCCATCGGTGCGCGGGTCAAGAAACCGGGGGAGGAACTCGTCTCCGAGCCGACCGAGCTCCAGGTGACACAATGCCCAACCGCCGACGCGATGACGCCCTACGAGCGCCTGCTGGGCGATGCCCTCGACGGGGACGCCGTGCTCTTCGCCCGCGAGGACAGCGTGGAAGCTGCCTGGGCCGTGGTCGACGGCATTCTGGGTGACGTGGTGCCGGCCTTCGAATATGAACCGGGTAGCTGGGGGCCGGCGGAGGCGGCCGGGCTGGCGGAGGACATTGGCGGCTGGCGTGCCCCGGCGGAGTGAGGTGATCCCGCACCGCAACGCTGATTCCGGCTGGGGCCAGGTGCCATGCCCGCGATCATATCTCCCCTGGAGGCGCCGGCCATGAGGCTCGACCCACGGGCCGGCAAGCCGGCCACAGCGTCCATGCTGGTGCACGCACCCCGGCTCATGACGGCCTACTACACCGAACGAGATCGGAAGAGCACACGTCTGAACTCCAGTCACACTGATATATCTCGTATG
>CAJVYZ010000591.1 GCA_913009915.1 uncultured Gemmatimonadota bacterium
TCATGATCGATTCTCTGTGGATTTTGATGCTGTGCGACAGGAGTCTTTGTGTTTTCTGACTGATAGTGTGCTACTCGTGATTGTATGTATGTTATTTTTTTTTGTTTTTTTGATTTTTGTTTTTTTTTTTAATGATACGGCGACCACCGAGATCTACACTCTTTCCCTACACGACGCTCTTCCGATCTCGGCCATTCCTTCATCGAACCGACTCCATCAAACCCAGGGCAATCCAGGGTCTCCAAGAATCCCAGGGTGTGCTGGACTGATGGGCGACGCGAGAACGATCTTGTCGGCTCTGTGGCAGGCCATCCATCGCGCGGGCGACACCGGTGCGTATTGGAGGCCGCCGAGGCAGGAGTATTCGTGGGCCGGGTTCCCAGTCAAACGCCTGGTTCTCAGGACGCCTCTCGCGTCACGGGTTCAAGCGCGACCGTGTGGATGCACTCCTGTCCCAGGGCGCGGAGGCATTCCTCCGTGGAGGGAGCCAGTTCGTAAGTCACGCCCAGGGCATCGAGCCAGCCAGTGATACGTGCGAAGATGCCGCATCCGAACCCGTCGGTCACACCCGCCCGGGTGGCATTGTCAAAGGCAAAGCATCGCCGGACACACACCTGGAATGCGTCATCGCCGACCTTGCTCACGCTGTAGTCGAGCAGGTCGGGTCCGAGGAGGCCGATGAGGACCTCCTGGGCCACGAGGTAGTCGTCGATGCCGCTCACGTGTGGCAACAGCAGGGCGCGGGCGATCCGTCGGGCCTCCACCTTACCGACCTCATGGGCGGCTATCCGATTAACGCGGTTCGTGACCTCCAGGCCGCACTCTGTCGCGACCGCCATGAACCAGCGCGCGTCATGTGACAGCCAGCCTTTGACGAGCAGTGCTTCGCGTTCGCCCGGCGACAGCCGAGACAGGATGTCGTTCGCCTTCTCCCCCAGCGCCGGTCGTAGATCCTGTGGTGAGTCCATATGCTTCCTCATTCTCTTTCACCCGGTGCCGGGGCCGAGTCTTGATCGACGGCGGAGCAACTGCACTGCTACGGCCGCACCTATCAGATACCAGATCCAGGCGAGATCACCAGGACCGTTTGGTGCCGCCTGTCGTCGCAGCGGCTGGATTCGCAGCAGGCGGTACGTGGCGGTCGCCTCGGCCAGGTTCTCGTCGCTGATGTGGTGCGGGTGCAGGCCGAACAGGTGCGCTGCGAATCCGGAATCGATGAGCACCCTCCGCATGAGATCGGTCCGGTGTGGATCGTCGGAGACGTCGGTCACGCTGACCTCCCATCGGCCATCGGGAAGCCACACTGCGGTGTTGGGCGTGGCGAGGAGGTTGCGGTACCAGTCGGTGTGTTTCCCAAACGCGGCGACGCAGTAGATATCGTCACCGACGATGGTGTAGTTGACGGGGGTGTGGTAGCGGGATCCGCTGCGCCGACCGGTGTGCTCAATGACCAGCAGCCGTCCGAAGCCTTGGGGCCACACATCTGCCAAACCTCCCAGGCCGAGCCGCCACAGCAGCACCATACCCCGATTCATCTGGTGGAAGACGTGACGTAGGGCTTTGAGTGCTCCGGGCTCTACGACCCGCCGGTATCGGTCAGCCACCCCCGGTCGGTCTTCGAAGTGTGGGGGGCGCGCCATACTCTCAGCCTACGACCGCAGCTGGTTCCTCTTCCAGCTCGGACGCCAATGCGGGTGTATCGAATCCTTTGGCGATCAGCCAAACCGCGAGAACCATCTCGTTAATGGCGATCGGTGCAGCAAACAGCGCCTGTGCCGCAGCTGGGAGCTCGAGGCCGTACATCTCCAGCATGCCTCTCACCAGAATCAATGCGCCTCCAATGAGACCCCACACCGAAAGCCAGGTAGGGACGAGCTTCGATTGATACAGCAGGCTGTAGAGGATGAGCGCACTCACACCCAACATGACCAACGACCCGAGGGTGTATGTCCACTCACGGACCGCGAGCAAGAGATCGCCCAACGGTTGGACACTGGCGACTCCTGCTTGCCCGTAATCCTGACTCAATGCCAAGACCAACAGTGCGCTGACGGAAGCGGCGAGAAGGAGCACGCCCTCCAAGGCCCTCGCACCAACGTAGCCGAGAGCCAGTTCCTCGTTGCGACGCTTGAAGATCGGGAAGAACATCACTGCTACGCCGATCACCGACATCACCATGATCAGTTCGAGAAGCACTCCCGTTACCACCTGACCTTCCTTTGCTGCAGCATCGACGAGATAGCTCGGCTCTTGAGTGGGCAGCAGGAAAGTTCCACCGACGATGGCTGCGGCCGTGGCGACAATGAACAGAATGCCGATGATCCGTGCGGTAGTTCGTTGTGTCATGCTCTTCTCGCTTTCATTCCCATGTCGATTCGGCTCATGGCGTCATGATCTCTTGAAACAGGGGGGTCTGTCGCCACCCTGCCGTCCGGCCACCCCAGATCGGAAGAGCACACGTCTGAACTCCAGTCACACTGATATATCTCGTATGCCGTCTT
>CAJVYZ010000592.1 GCA_913009915.1 uncultured Gemmatimonadota bacterium
GAATGTTAAGTGCACAGTATTATCAGTATACCTCGAGTATTGATACGACAGGTTCAGCTGATGCTGTATGTTTACTTCTGTTTTTTTTTTTTTTTTAATGATACGGCGACCACCGAGATCTACACTCTTTCCCTACACGACGCTCTTCCGATCTCTCCCCGATAAGATCCGTTACGAGGAGGGTGGCTTCAGCGAGGGGACGTTGCGAACTCTCGAACGGATGGGTCACACGCTCGATCCCCGGGGAACGTCGGGCGATATCGAGGCGATCATCCGACTGCCGGACGGCTGGCGCGGCGTGAGTGATCCGAGGTCAGGGGGAGGGGGAGCGGGGTATTGACGGCGGGGGCAGCGGGGGCAGCGGGGGCAGCGGGGGCAGCGGGGGCAGCCCAAGTGGTTTCACATGGGCCCCTCGGTGTCAAGATCTCAACAGCGCGGCTACCGCCCTTACCGCCTGTTACCGCCCTCTACCGCCTTACCGCCCTCCGCCCTCCGCCCTACAAGAGATTCCTCAAAAAATCCGGCGTGAGCAGCTGCAACCAAGTTGCCATTCGGGTGAACTGGCCTGACAGCAGCAGCACTCCGACCACTATCAGTAGACCTCCGCTGGCTTTCTGCACGAATGGCAGGTAGCGGCGGAACGACTTGAACCACTCGAAGAACGATTCGACGGCCCAGGCGGTGACCAGGAACGGGACCGCCAGGCCGGCGGAGTACACCGCCAGCAGCAGGGCACCGCGGGACAGGTCCTGCTGGGTCGACGCCATCGTAAGGATGCCGCCGAGTACCGGACCGATACAGGGGGTCCAGCCGGCGGCGAAGGCCATTCCCACGACCACGGACCCGAGGTACCCCAGCGGCTTGTTCTCCAGGTGGAGCCGTTGGTCGCGCTCCAGCCAGGGGATTCTGACGACGCCCAGGAGATAGATCCCGAACAGGATGATGAGGACCCCGCCGATCCGCGCCAGCCAGACGGAGTTGAAGTTCAGCGCCCGCCCCAGGGCCGTGGCGCTCAATCCCACCAGGATGAACACGATGGAGAAGCCGAGCACGAACAGGGTCGAGTGCACCATGACCACCCGGCGCCTGCTGGACATTTCTTCGATGCTCATCCCGGTCACAAACCCGAGATAGGACGGGACCAACGGCAGGACGCAGGGTGAGAGAAAACTCAACACCCCGGCGGCAAAGGCGACGAACAGGCCGAGACTGGCGGAGTCGGACATTTATTGAGTGCGCAGGGCGCAGGGCGCAGTGCGCAGCTTGGTGTCGGTGGTGGTTTTCAAGTTTTGGTGCTCCATTTTCTGGTTTCCGATTTCCGATTGTCAAACGCCGTGGCAGCCAGATTCGTTCCTCACAATTCCAAATCGTGTTTGCGGCAGGCGCTGCACAGTCCGTAGATCTCCACGTGGTGCCGCTGGTGGACGAAGGCGTGTTCGTCGGAAATGATCGGCAACATCCGTTCGAGACGGTCGTTGGTGAACTCCACTACGGTGCCGCAGCGGACGCAGATCAGGTGCCCGTGGTCCCCCCCCTGCTGCATGGGGGTGGCTTCGTAGCGCTTGAAGCCGTCGCCGAAGTCGTGGGCCCGCACCAACCCGCTGGCGATGAGCAGTTCCAGGGTGCGATACACAGTGGCCGTCCCGACGTGGTCATCACCTTCTGCCAGGGTTCGCTGAATGTCGGCGGCCGACGGGTGCGCCTCGGAGGCGAACACTATCTCGGCGATACGGTCCCGCTGCCGGGTCCGGGGCAGCCTGTGATCCTGGAGGTAGTGCCGGAATCGGTCCACCAGATCGGCCCGCTCACGCAGGCTCGAGCGAGCCATCCTGGATGTCCTCTTCGGGATACCACGCCGTCAGCGCGATGCGAACGGGCGGGTCTTCGTCGCTCCTCTTGGGCACGGCGGCCACCAGCGTGTCGAGTGTCTCCTTCGGGCCGCTGCCGACCTCCCTGACGGCGACACTGAAGGCGCCGCGTTCCCGGCCCTTGATAGTGTGGACGTACTGAGCCGTGAAGATGCGGTAGCAGTCGTCCTCGGCCAGAGCGAGGATGGCGGTGCCCCATTCCTTTTTGTCGATACGGAGTGGCCGGAACACCCACACGCCGTCGAGATTGTCCAACGTCATCCGTTCCGCCACGGCCTGCGCCAGACGTTTCCAGCCGGGGCCCACCCCGGGTTGGTTGAGCTTCAACTCTGGATACATGACTTGGTGAACTGCCTGAGTACGTGGATGAAGTCCTGCGCGTTGGTCACCGCACCGTAGGCCTGGTGGGTCCCCCGGTCCTTCAGCTTGCCGACCACGAATTCGGCCTGGCCGACGGCGATGGCGTGCAGCGCCGTGGCAACGAAAATGGCGCCGGTGGCCTTGATGGTGTGCTCGCGCATGGCGTCTTGCGCATCGAGGGCATCGGTCAGCACCCCCTCCGTACCATCCTCGGCCAGCCCGATGGCCACCGAATCTCCCACCACGAGCTTCCGCGGTTCGATCGTTTCT
>CAJVYZ010000593.1 GCA_913009915.1 uncultured Gemmatimonadota bacterium
GGTTCCAACACGGCGGTAGCGGCGGCGTCTGGGATGTCTCGCAATACGGTGATCAAGGCTGTGGGCGAGGTGGCCGAAGGGATCGCCCCATCGGATCGGTTGCGTGCGCCAGGTGGTGGCGATAAGGCGTTGATCGACAAGCAGCCTGGGTTGTTGGCGGCGCTTGACGAGTTGGTTCATCCTGATACCCGCGGGAACCCGATGTCGTTGCTTCGGTGGACGTCAAAATCGTCGACGAAGTTGGCGGGCGAGCTGGTTCGCCAGGGCTTTGAGGTGTCAGCGCGTACGGTGCAGCGATTGTTGCATCAGCTCGGCTACTCCTTGCAGGCCAACGCGAAGGTCATCGCCGGGTCTGACCATGTCGATCGCGACGCCCAGTTCCGATACCTCGCTGATCTTGCTGAAGGGTTCATCGCCGATGAGCAGCCGGTCATCTCCGTCGATACCAAGAAGAAGGAACTGATCGGGAACTACGCCAACGGCGGCGCTGAGCAAGAACCGCAAGGCCAACCCGTGGAAGTCAACGATCACGACTTCGCTGACCGGGCGTTGGGTGAACACGGCAAAGCCATCCCCTACGGCATCTACGACATCAACAACAACGAAGGCTGGGTATCAGTCGGCGATGTCGCCGACACCGCCGAGTTCGCAGTCGAGTCGATCAGGCGATGGTGGAACACGATGGGCAAAGCCCGATTCGGCAACGCCGACCGGCTCATGATCACCGCGGACTGCGGAGGTTCCAACGGCTACCGGGTCCGGGCCTGGAAGAAACACCTCGCCGCACTCGCCGCCGAAACCGGGCTACGAATCACTGTGTGCCACTACCCGCCCGGCACCTCGAAATGGAACAAGATCGAACACCGCATGTTCTCATTCATCTCCATCAACTGGCGCGCGAAACCCCTCACCTCGATGCGAACCATCATCGAACTCATCTCCGCCACCACCACCCGCACCGGGCTCACCATCCAAGCCGGCTACGACCCCAACTGGTACCCCACCGGCACCAAAATCAGCGACACCCAACTCGCCGCCCTCCCCCTCGCACCGCACGACTGGCACCCCGAATGGAACTACACCCTCGACGCTCAAACAATCTCGGCGTGAACCCTATAGCAACGTTACTACATAGAGGTGACCACGGCAACGCAGGGTGGGACCCGTGGGTCGACAATCTCCGGTAGGTCCATGTTCGTACCGGTCAGACTGCTTTTCCAGACCGTCTCGGTGTCTAGGCCGGGTAGGAGTCCCCCTGCCGAGTTGTCAGTCGTCGACCGGCGCCACGGTCGTCCGGCGGCTCCGTCGTTTCCAGAGATGACGCAGGGTCAACAGGACGAGGAGACCGATGGCGGCGACCGCCAGCCCGGTGTTGAGCAGCACTGTGTCGGACGGCGGATCGGCCGGGGCCGGGGTGACGGCCGGAGTAGGTGGCGGATCGTCGGCCACCCCGTTCGGGCGCGCCGGTGCGGAATCTTCGACCTTACGCAGGAGAGCATCGACGGGGATCGGATCGGCTGCTTCGGGATGAGGACGGCGGCGCTTCGCCTGCGGGTCATACACCATGGCTGACCTCCATCGGCAATACGAGGTCGAAGAGTTGGTCGAATTCGGCGGCTGCCTCCTGGGCGCCGGGCCGGGCGCCCAGTGCGTGGATCGGCAACGAGCCCGCCGATGCCTCGGGCACCGCGGCGCGCATGTGTACCGGTGGGAGCACGAGGTCGCCATGGTCGGCTCGGAGTTGCTCGTCCCAGTAGCGGGCGTCGCGGGTGCGGCCCAGGCGGTTGACGGCCACTCCGGCGACGGCCAGGGGCGCCAGGCGCCGGGCGGAGATGCGTTGAACCGTACGCAGAATCTGGGCGACGCCATCTGACGCCCAGGCACCGGGCTCGGTCACGACGAGGGCACGATCCGCTGCGAAGAGACCATTGACCGTCAAGAGGCCGAGAGAGGGCGGACAGTCGATGATTATGAGGTCGTGCCTCACCCCTTCAAGCGCCACCGCGAGGCGGTCGTTGGCGCCGATCGGGTCGGTGAGGAGTTGAGGTTCGCGTGCGGCAAGGGCCGCGGTGGCGGGGACGACGGACGGCGGTCGCCCGCCCTCGGTCGGCCACCCGGAGGTCACCCGGAGACCGGCGATCGCCCCTGGTCGTTCTTCGGCGAGTGCCTGGTCGACGCTGAAGGGTGGGTCCCATACGCCGAGTCCCGTGGTGGCGTTGCCCTGCGGGTCGAGGTCGATCACCAGGGCGTCGAGACCGCGGGACCAGGCAGTCGCGGCGAGTCCCAGTGCGACCGTGGTCTTGCCCACTCCACCCTTTTGATTGACCACCGCGAGAATTGCCACGCTGACAAGATCGGAAGAGCACACGTCTGAACTCCAGTCACACTGATATATCTCGTATGCCGTCTTCTGCTCGAAAAAAAAAAAACAACAAAACAGATACACATGCATTACTGTTTTATTACTAACCCATTTCTACATCTTCT
>CAJVYZ010000594.1 GCA_913009915.1 uncultured Gemmatimonadota bacterium
AGTCTTAGTGAATCGCACGTCGAACTGAGATACGTTTGATAGTACCGTATGACTGGAGTCAGACGTGGCTCTTCCGATCTTTTTATTGTTTTCTTGTTTTTTTTTTTTAATGATACGGCGACCACCGAGATCTACACTCTTTCCCTACACGACGCTCTTCCGATCTATCGCTTTAGCGATAGGGCCGAGTCTCGGCTTTAGCCGAGGACCGGCGGTAGATCTTCCACCGCACTCCGCACTTAGGAAGTTCAGCGCCCCGTAGCCATCTCCTGAGTCAGTCGCTGATACTTGCCTCGGTAGGTGTCCGCAAACGGGTGCTGCGTTCCATCAGACATCCGGTAGGCTCGCTGGTAATTCTCGAGCGCTAGGTCGGCTTCGCCGGCCGTGTAGTAGGCGTCTCCCAGACTGTCGTACACGTTGGCGGATTCGGGGAACCGCTCCACGTTGATGGTGAAGGTCTCGATCGCCATGGCCTCGTCGCCCAGGCGCAGGTACCTGTAGCCGAGCTGATTGATCACGGCTTCCGGCACCTCCATCGGGTAATACCGCTGGGAGACGGCGGCGTAGTGGAGCTCCAGCCCGCCGAGGCCCAGGGCCCTCAGATCATCCGGTATCCGGTACTCCATGAACAGCCATTCCAGGGCGTCGTAGGTGGTCCGGTGCGGGATGGATCCGTGTGTTTCCTGCTCCATCCAGCGGAATTGCCACTCGAAGCCCGCGGGCGCCGAGGTCTCGAGAACGTCGGCCAGTGCCTTGGCCGACGCTAGCATGTTGCCGCCCTCATTCCCCGTCGTCATGTAAAGAAAGCGGCCTGCCCAGGGCTGTTGCTCGATGGTGGCCGCGGCCTGCTTCACCAGTGCCCGGTCGTTCCACCAGATCGAGGGGCTGATGGATATGTACCCGTCGAACACCTCGGGCCGCGCCACGAGCGCGTGGGTGACGAACAGCCCGCCAAGGGAGTGCCCCACCAGCACACGGAACGGCGCCGTGCGGTACTGCCCTTCTATCCACGGGATCAGTTCGTCGCTCAGGAACCGGAGGAATTCGTCCGCCCCGCCGGCCGTTGGTCTTCGCTCCGCCAACTCGGCGCTCGGTTCCGGCGTGAGGTCACGGGTGCGGTCGGTGTTGGGGATGGCGACGACGATCATCGCGGGCATGTAGCCCTGCTGCGCCAGGAACTGAGTGATGCCGGTGGTGTGGTGGAAATGGGCGTCACCGTCGAGCAAGTACATCACGGGGTAGTGCTGCTGCCCTACCTCGTAGCCCTGCGGCAGATGGATGATGAGCTCGCGGTCCTCTCCCAGCACGTCCGAGTGAAGCTGCCGGGTGGCACCGATGACGTAGGGTGTGGGAGCCTCCTGGGCCCGCAGGAAACCGGGGACGCAGAACACGGCGACCGAGACGAGCGCGGCGATACGGGACATAGTCTTGTTGCTACTCGATCGGGGCAATGGTCTGTAGGATAGTGTACCCATGGAAGCTCCCGGAAGGGATCCACCACAATATGGTGGGCGCGATGCGATCGTGGCTAGTGAAGAATCGGCTGGTGATGAACCATGGGACAGGATACCGTATGAAGGCCGCCTTACCGCCCGCCACTATTGCCATCATATTTAACATACGTTCGGTCCAATCCTTAGTTTCAGGAGTGAGGTCATGCACAGCTGTCACCAATTTGTCCTCGCGGCCGTCGCAGCCCTCGTCATCGGCCTTGGTCCGGCCGAAGCCCAAGAGTATGAGGCGGTCATCGACGAATTGATCCGCAACCCCACTGCCCAGAGCGACAGTGCCAGACTGCACGCGTTGTTCGAGGCGGACTGGGAGCGGGGCCTGGCGGAATCGCCCGAGCGGTCGACCTACCTGGGTGATCGCCGCTACAACGACCGATGGACCGACCAGTCGCTGGAGGCGATCGCCCGTCGTGAGGCGCGTCTGCCTCTCGCCCTCGAGGTGCTCGAGCAGATAGATCGTGAGGCGCTCTCACCCACCGACCAATTGAACTACGATCTGTTCGGCTATCAGCGCGCCCGTCAGGTCGAAGGCAGCCGGTTCCCCAGTGAATTGATGCCCCTCAACCAAATGGGAGGTATTCAGCAGGGCATTCCGCAACTCCTGGCGATCATGCCCAAGGCCACGGTGGAGGATTACGGCGATATCCTGGCCCGACTCGAGGGCGTCCCTCGGTTGGTGGATCAGACCATCGTCCTGATGGAGATTGGGCTCGAGAGAGGTATCACGCCGCCACGGATCACGCTCCGGGACGTGCCGCAGCAAGTGGACAACCTGCTGACGGACGACCCGTTGGAGAGTCCGGTCCTGAGACCATTCCGGACCTCGCCGGGCCAATTGGAAGACGAGGCGTACGCGGCACGACGGCGGCAGGCGGTCGCCATCTTGAGGTCACGGGGTCGTCCCTCGCTCGCAGGGCTACGTGAGTGCCTGCGGGACGAATACCTGCCGGGTGCGGTAACGGCGACAGCAGG
>CAJVYZ010000595.1 GCA_913009915.1 uncultured Gemmatimonadota bacterium
ACCACCGAGATCTACACTCTTTCCCTACACGACGCTCTTCCGATCTCACCGAGGTCATGTGCCCGAACATGAGGCGATTCACCCCTCGAATCGGGTTGAGGACAAACGCGCCCATCTCGCGGAACACCCGAGAGATGCCCGTGTCCTCGTTATCCAGCACCAATGACGACATCCGGTACAGCGTCTCGCCCAACGAGACGCCCCCTAGAGTAGTGGTGAACATGTCGTTGGCCGACGGTCGATTGACTTCACCGAAATACTCGAAAATCAAGCTCCCGGCGGTGACGAACGGTGCGGACTCCCAGAAATTCATCCCGTTGGAGCGCGCCGCGTTGTAGAAGCCGGTCCCCGCAACCGGATGTTCCAGGAAGTTGGTGTAGAACCGGTCTGTGTCCCACTCGAATCCGTTCGAGAGATTGTTGGACCAGGACCCGGGACCGACCACGCTGTTAGCGTTCTGGAGCCGGGCAACCGCATTGCCCATGATGTTGATACCTACGACTTCCACTGCCGCCACGAATGGCCGCCGCTCGATACACATGGGGCACTCCTGCGGGGACCCGGTCGTATCGGCCGCAGGGACGAGAGTATCGGCTAAGGCAGTGATCTCGATCGGGACCTCTTCCCGGTATTGCGCTTCGATTGGGACGGGAAGCCCAACGGACAGCCCGATGAGGACCATCAGCCACGCTTCCCATCGGAAAGAAATCGAATCGGGCGAGTACCTGGAGCGTGGGGCGTCGTCGAGAACGCTCCCGTTACCAGTGCGTCGGGGAGGCCTTGTGGCTTCATCGAGTCTTTCAGCGAGCGACACAAGTAATCCGTTCCTACCGAAGGGCAGATCTCGGCGCATCTTGCCGAGTCCCCGATCGAGGTCCCTCTCTTACTCATTTCAGCCCGGTCGATGATCGTTGGTGTGGTACGCACAGGTCATCCTCGGCGATCAGATGGCGTCGATAACCGCTTACGGCTGGTCGCCGGCGCCACGGAATTGGACTCTTGAGGCCACATGAATGTCACCGCCTTTCCAGCCGGCTCTGCGCCGCCCGCCTAGACACTCCGAGTGATTCCCCCGTCGACCCGAATGTTCTGGCCGGTCACGTACCCGGCATCGGTCGACAGCAGAAAGCGAATCATCTTGGCGATCTCGGTTGTGGTCGCCGGGCGGCCCATGGGGATCTCCTGACGGGTGGCCTCGTCGATGGCGTACGAGTCCACGTACCCGGGTAACACGTTGTTCATTCGGATGCCGTGCGCAGCGTAGCGATCGGAATAGAGCTTGGCGAAACTCCCCAACGCGGCCCGCAACGTGGCGGAGACCGGAAATGCGGGACGAGGCTCGTAGGCCGCGAAGGTCGACACGTTGACGATGGCCCCCATCCCCTGCTGCTTCATCATGGGGGTGACCAGCCGCGCCATGCGCACCACGTTGAGCAGCACCATGTCGAGCCCCGCGTGCCATTCGTCGTCGGTCAGGTCGAGCAGCTCGCCCTTGGGAGGGTGGCCGGTGTTGTTCACCACCGCATCGATCCGGCCGAACTCGTCCCCGGCCAGGGTCACCAGCCGCGCCAAATCCTCAGGATCGGTTACCGATCCCGTAACAGCTCTACCGTCAAGTTCCCGGGCCAAGGTGTGAACGCTGTCGGACCGGGCCATGAGGACCACTCGATAGCCGTCGTCGGCCAGTTCACGGGCGGTGGCGGCGCCGATACCCTGGCTGGCGGCGGTGATGAGGGCAATTTGGGACATGGGGGCTGGGGGCTGGGGGCTGGTGGCTTATGGGTGATAGCTGGTGGCTGGTGGCTGGTGGCTGCATGAAAGATATCCCCACCCTGCGCACTGCGCACTGCGCACTGCGACCTGCGCACTACCAGGGGGAACCTCCCACCGGCCAGCGACGTTTGCAGCAACACATCACCAATCACCAACCACCAATCACATATGAGGCGGTTTCATAGGTGATTGGTGAAATGTGATTGGTGGTTGGTGATGTTTTCCCGCAGTCCTTCCTATGAGGCTATCTCGTGAAGCAGATCAGCATCGTCCACCGACCGACGGGAACGCTGCTGGCCGAAGGTCCGTTGGGTTGGGCCATCACCCCGTTCGAGGGCAACCTCTATATCAGGCGGAAGTACCTGCGGACGGAGGCGTTCAAGCCCAATTTCATCCCCGGGCTGTGCCCCTACAAGTTCCTGTATGTCTGGCTGGACCTGCGGCTCCCAGACACCCCGTCGGTCAAGAACCTCGGGTGGCTCTATTGGCTGCCCAACCCGCTGTTGCCGTTCATCTGGTTTCGGGTCGCCGTCCCCCGCCACCATGCTGAACTCGAGGTAACGAGATCGGAAGAGCACACGTCTGAACTCCAGTCACACTGATATATCTCGTATGCCGTCTTCTGCTTGAAAAAAAAAAACAAAATACAACACTATCAATCATTGCAACTGAAGCACAGCTCATCAA
>CAJVYZ010000596.1 GCA_913009915.1 uncultured Gemmatimonadota bacterium
GGACACGTGCGGCTGGAGTAGTGTAGCTGCCAGGGCGGACGTCGAATTTCGCGGGAACTGCTTGTGTTTATATGCTTTTGTGTTTTTTTTTTTTTTAATGATACGGCGACCACCGAGATCTACACTCTTTCCCTACACGACGCTCTGCCGATCTCGCGACAGGTCGAGGAGTCCCTGGCCGCCTGGACCACCGGGACGGTGGTTTCCGCCCGCGATCAGGTACTGGCGAGGTCAGGCGGCAATCCTTCCCGCTTCGACCAGCTCCTGCACGACGGTTTCGAGGTCCGTGAGACTCGCGGGAATCCGGGGACCTTCCGACCGGGTGTGCTCCGCGGGGCGTCGGACGCGCCGGCACACGAGATCGAACTCGTGCTCTACAACAAGATAGCCATGCCGTCGTCCTCGCAGGCATTCAATCCCTGGCTGCACGAGCTTCCTGATCCGGTGACCAAGGCCGTGTGGGACAACTACGCGAACCTGTCGCCCGAACTGGCCGCACGCCTGTCGGTGCAGGACGGTGACCTCGTACGAGTGGACGCAGAAGGGGCCGGCAGTATCGAATTGCCAGTTCTGGTCCAGCCCGGGCAACACGACGGAGTAGTTGCGGTCGCCCTGGCCTACGGGTCGGTGCTGAGTCGCCGTTTCGAGGGAATCGGGCCCGGTTGGATCGAACGCAAGCCGACAGTCGGTTCGAATGGTCTGATCGGAACCAGCGCAACTCCCTTGCTGGCTCTGGAGGACGGGCGGCGCCGGTTCAGCGGTCGCGCCGTCTCGATCACGGCGACGGGTGGCAGGCGCGAACTCGCGCGTACCCAGGACTATCACTTCATAGAGGTCCCCGAGCACCTCGCGCCCGAAGGCGGATTGCGCCGGCCCAACATCGAGGAAACCACGGTTGCCGCGCTGCTCGATCCCGGTTCCGGCGATCACGCGGTCCAGCATCATGACGGCGGCAGCCTGTGGCCCGTGGACCATCCTTACACCGGCCACCACTGGGGGATGGTCATCGACCTCACGACCTGTACCGGGTGTTCGGCCTGCGTGACCTCATGCCAGGTCGAGAACAACGTGCCGGTCGTGGGCAAGGACGAAGTGCGTCGCAATCGTGAGATGCACTGGTTGAGGATCGATCGCTACTACTCCGGCCGCGGTGCCGACGTCGATGTCTCTCACCAGCCCATGATGTGTCACCAGTGCGACAACGCCCCGTGTGAAACGGTGTGTCCGGTGCTGGCGACGGTACACAGCTCCGAGGGCCTCAATCAGCAGATCTACAATCGCTGCGTGGGCACGCGCTACTGCATGAACAATTGCCCCTACAAGGTCCGTCGTTTCAACTGGTTCGAGTATGCGCACGAGGACGAGCACCAGAATCTCGCCCTGAACCCCGATGTGACCATCCGTTCGCGCGGGATCATGGAGAAGTGTTCGTTCTGCGCGCAGAGGATCCAGGAGGCGAAGATCGTTGCCCGCCAGCGCGGTCGCGGTGTAGCCGATGGCGACATCCGCACTGCCTGCCAGCAGAGCTGCCCCGCGCAGGCCATCACCTTTGGCGACACGAATGATCCCGAGAGTGCGGTGTCCCGCGCCATGGGCAGCGGCCGTCTCTTCCGAGTGCTCGAGGAGATCGGCGTCCTGCCGTCCATCGGCTACGCAAGCCTCGTGCGCAACCGTCCCGAAGACCATGAAAGCCCGCACCATGGCGAGTGAGCACGTCCTCAAGCAGCAGCCCCTGATCCAGGGGAACAAGACGCCGGGGCAGGTGACGGCCGATGTCTGTCGTCTGCTCGACGGCAAGCCCACGGTGGCGTGGTGGATGGCCTTCCTGTTCTCGGCGAGCATGCTCGGCCTGGGCTTCGTGGCGGTCAGTTACCAGATCGCGACGGGAGTCGGAGTCTGGGGCCTGAACAACACCGTCGGCTGGGCCTTCGACATCACGAACTTCGTATTCTGGATCGGAATCGGCCACGCGGGAACGCTGATTTCCGCGGTGCTCTTCCTGTTCCGGCAACGCTGGAGGACCTCGGTGAACCGCGCCGCCGAGGCGATGACGATCTTCGCGGTGATGTGCGCCGGGATCTTCCCGTTGATCCACATGGGGCGGCCCTGGTTCGCCTACTGGATGTTCCCCTACATCAACGCGCGGGGCCCCCTGTGGGTCAACTTCCGGTCGCCGCTGGTCTGGGATTTCTTCGCGATCGCGACCTACTTCACGATTTCCCTGACCTTCTGGTACATCGGGATGGTGCCCGATCTGGCCACCATCCGGGACCGGCTCAAGCCTAGATCGGAAGAGCGTCGTGTAGGGAAAGAGTGTAGATCTCGGTGGTCGCCGTATCATTAAAAAAAAAAAACACAACAACAAGAAAAAAAAAAACAAAAACAGCTCGATCGCAACTAAGCAACCACACCAACTATCATACAGACTCACACGTCTCCTACATCCCACAGTCCC
>CAJVYZ010000597.1 GCA_913009915.1 uncultured Gemmatimonadota bacterium
GCTGCGATTTCGGTCGAAGCCAATATCGTCGAGGGTTACGCGCTGGGGACGCCAGGCCTATTCCGACGCCACGTGCGAATTGCGCTTGGTTCGGCCGCGGAAGTCGAGTGTCTACTTCGCCTCGCCGTCGAGCATGATCTCCTACCTAGCGAAATGGTGGCCACCGTGAACTCGGACCTCGATACGCTGTTCCCAGTCCTCCGTGGTCTAATGCTCGGGCGCGCACCAAAACGAGGCTGACCGCACCGTTCGGCCATCGCCAACCCACTACGCCCCACGCCCCACGCCCCTTCAATACACTTCCTCTGGCCATCCGGCCGGCATTACCGTATCGTACCACCACTCGTTCCGGAGTTCCGTCTCGTGACCGATATTCGAGACACTCTCAGTGCCGCCCTCGCCGACCGCTACGCCATCAAGGAAGAACTGGGCCGCGGCGGCATGGGTACGGTCTACTTGGCCGAGGACCTGAAGCACCACCGCCAGGTCGCCATCAAGGTGCTGCAGCCCGATCTGTCGTCGGTGCTGGGGCCCGAGCGCTTCCATCGTGAAATCGAAATCGCCGCCGGGCTGAGCCATCCGGGCATTCTCACGCTGCACGACTCGGGCGACGCAGATGGGCTGCTGTACTACGTCATGCCGTATCTGGAGGGCGACAGCCTCAAGGACCGGCTGGCGAGGGAGAAGCAGCTGTCGCTCGAGGACTCCGTGGCCATCGCGACGGAGGTGGCCGAGGCCTTGGCTTATGCCCATGGGCGGGGCGTGGTTCACCGCGATATCAAACCTGACAACATCATGTTCCAGAGCGGGCGTGCCGTGCTGTGCGACTTTGGCATCGCCCGGGCAGTGGATGAAGCCGGCGGCGAGCGGTTGACCCAGACCGGTATCGCCGTGGGGACGCCGGACTACATGAGTCCCGAGCAGGCGGCAGGCGCACAAGACTTGGATGGCAGGTCGGACATCTACAGTCTCGGATGTGTCCTTTATCAGATGTTGGCCGGTACTCCTCCCTATACCGGCGTCACTCCCCAAGCCATTCTGGCCAGGAAGGCGATCGAGCCGGTTCCCTCCCTGCGTGTGGTACGCGACAGCGTTCCCGAAGCCGTCGAAGCGGTGGTGAACAAGTCGCTGGCCAAGGTCCCGGCCGACCGGTACAGTAAGGCCGATCAGATGGCTGCAGAACTTTCGGCGGCTGCGTCGGGCCAGATGCGTGTCGCTCCAGCAGCGCGTAAGCGACAGGCGATCTCCCTCCCGGCGGTGGCAGTGGCGGCCCTGGTGGTGGTGGCGGCAGCCGGCTACTGGATCGCGGGTTCCTCCTCCTCCGCGCCCCGATTGGCGTCGATCGCAGTGCTCCCGTTCGACAACACAACGGGTGACCCCGAGCAGGACTACTTCGTCGAGGGGATGCAGGCCGCCCTCATCGGTGAGCTGGCCCAGATCGACAACATACGGGTGATCTCCCGCCGCTCGACCATGCGCTACCGCGACAGCGACAAGACCATCCCCGAGATCGCCGGTGAACTGGGTGTCGACGGGGTAGTAGAAGCGTCGGTCCGCCGTCAGGGCGACTCCGTGCACTTTCAAGTGCAGTTGATCGAGGCCTTACCGGCTGAGCGCCAGCTGTGGGACCAACTGTTCGACAGTGACACCAAAGAAGTGCTGCAGATGCACAGCAAGGTGGCCCGGGCCATCGCCGAGAATCTGGATATCGAACTCACGGTCGGCGACGAGACTCGCCTGGCCAACATGCCCACCGTGAGCCGCGCTACTTACGAGGCGTACTTGAGGGGGATGTACTACCTCAACAAGGGAACGCCGGAGGACTTCCAGCGCGGCCTGTCCTACTTCCGCGATGCGGTGGACAACGACCCAGCCGACCCCCTGGCCTATGCCGGCCTGGCGTTGGGCTATGTGACTGTGGGGCACTCGCCGGCGGCGACGCCTGAGGTGTGGGACCGGGCGCGGGCGGCGGCGCTCAGGGCGGTAACGCTCGACTCGACGTTGGCCGAAGCGTGGGCCGCGTTGGCCGACATGCGGGTGTACTACGAGTGGGACTGGGATGGAGCCCAAGAGGCGTTCGAGAAGGCCAACGCCCTCAACCCCAGCCTGGCCATGAACCACTACCACTGGGCCTGGTTCAACGTACTGTTCGATCGCATCGACGAGGGCCTCGTCCACCATACCGAGGCTCAGCGACTCGACCCGCTCACGCCACTCAACACTTCCTGGCTGGGGGGGCTCTATTATATGAAGGGCGACTACCAGCGCGGCATGGCTGAGGCGCGCAAGTCACTGGAGTTTGCCCCTGAGAACATCACCGGCCTCC
The DNA here is from genome assembly GCA_913009915.1 of uncultured Gemmatimonadota bacterium. Lineage (GTDB taxonomy): Bacteria > Gemmatimonadota > Gemmatimonadetes > Gemmatimonadales > GWC2-71-9 > N074bin45. The sequence continues at coordinate 2,327 of CAJVYZ010000597.1, forward strand.
TGGTGCTGGGTACCGGGTACCGGATGCTGGGCGAAGTAGACTCAGCCGTGGCACTTCACCAGCGCATGGCCGAGATCAACCCGGCTTAGATCGGAAGAGCACACGTCTGAA
>CAJVYZ010000598.1 GCA_913009915.1 uncultured Gemmatimonadota bacterium
AAGGACAATGAACAACGGCGATAAGTGGGACATCAACAAGAAGTTTCGCTTCGACGATAATGCGTTGGTGTGTATTGCCGTATTCCATCACGACGGCACTAGTGACAAGGCTGTAAAGGACATACTTGATGCGGTATCGGAGACTGCCGCAACGTTGATAACGGCCGGGTTAAAGACAACGCGTAACTTCCTGCACTTTCTGAGAAAAGGGGACATTTCAGGCGGCCAATGCCGCGAGCCTTTGGGCCAGCTGGATGATTTTTCGCGGCAGCAACCACGCGGTGGTAATCGCCGATAATTCGGTTCGGAGAATCTGTTGGCGCAGGGCTTTTCGGCGGTCGGCGTGCGAAGGGCGGCGATCGGCGTCGTCCCACGGGGAGTCGCTGCGGTCGGCCAATTGCCGTCCACTTTTGTCCCAGGCCCAGAGTTCGACCAGTGTATGCATCCACAGATTCAGATTGTAGACGGCCATGTTGCTCCAGATGTTGCGCACCTGCTGTTGGCCACTTCCCCACACCTCCTTCACGTCGTGAAAGTCTTGTTCGATGGTCGCACGATCGGCAAACGCTTCGAGAATCTCTTTGACGCTGGCATTCGGATCGGTGCAAAAGAAGGCGTACCAACCATGATCTTCCTTGACGAGCACCACGCGAATGACGCCGCCCGCCGGAGGGTACGTTGCCAGAAATGTTTTGTAGGTTTTGGTGGTCTCTTCGCCGTAGACCGTACAAACGATCGTCTGCCAGCCGGATTTCTGGCCAGCCCGTTTGGCCAGGCTGTAACGCTTCTTGCCGTACTTGCGCGGTCGACCTCGACCACGTCGTTTCCCCTTTTTCAACTTCGGCGGCACGCTGCGCAGTGCCGCGTCTTTGCGCAAGCGGCCAATGACGACCACGCCCGAGAGCTTCAAAACTCGCCGCAAGAACGGCCGCTTGGTATAACCACCGTCGATGACGATCCAGACCATTTTTCCCGCTTTTTTCAAGATCGGAACGATCCACTCCACCAAACGTGCCGCTATCTGCAACTTGGTGGCAAACCGTTGCCAACCGCGATCTTTTGGAATCGTCGCCATCGTTCGCTTGCGAACATAAAGCATCGCTCGCAGCGGCAGGCCAATGGGTCCCCACTTCGGATGCCGCAGTGCCAGCGAGATCGTGACCCAAACGTGTCCGTACAAGAACGGCTGATCGGCCGGACCGGGCGTTGGGTTGTGATGGACATCCGCCCCTTCGACCTTTGGCCCAGACCGCTTGGTGGGAGAATCGTCGAGTACCAACAGCAGACGCGCTGGCAAGGGCAACGTCCGCAGCAGAAGTGCTATCAGCTGTGTGGCAATCGATTCGGTCTTGTGTCCAAGAGCCGAAACGGCATAATAATAGGCTTGGAAGTCGTCGCTGACACCTGCGGCGCGGAGCCAGGTCGTCACAGTGCGCCGACCGCTGGCAAACAACATACCAAGGAGCAGCACTGGCAGTCGCCAGCGATTGCGGGCATGCAACGCGGCGGCGAGCCACTCGCTCCACTCCGACCAATCTTCGGGACAATCCCAACGACATTTCGACTTCGCCATCCTTGGCTCCTCCATTGTGCGGCTTGTTTGGAAACCGCAGCATGATGGAGGAGCCTCTTTTTGGCGATACCAGTTTTCGTCGTTTTCTCAGAAAGAAATAGCCAGGATCAGCCATGCTCACGGAGGCTGTACATCGGCTATCACTCGCCTTGGATCTGCATCGCAGGCTGACAGTAAGACCGACTTCACCGCTTGGCGCCGTAGCGTTTCGGCGGCAGAGGCGGAGCTTGTAGACGACTTGGCTGACGTGTTCGCTCACGGATTCCAGAGACCGGAAGAATCGAACAAGCCGGATGGAGACGACACTTCGGCTGCATGCCGGGGACTCTGATGGCGCTCTGGCCAGTGGTCTGTAAACAGGCTTGCGTCATACCACCGCGTTTGTTGGCCGTTCAACCGAGCCCGGTACACGATCGCGACGTGCCGGGCGTTATCTCCGATCGAGGGCCGACAGCCGGACGCCAGATCAGAGGTCCTCTGGGATCTGGAATGCTGGGCAAACTACGTGACCCTCAAGAACGTGTCGGGCGCTCTCCGTTGGCCCACGGGCGGGGACACTCAGGTGACATCCGTCACCTGTTCCGAGATCTCGAAGCTGAGGAAACGGCCCCTCCGGCAGTCCCCTATTTCCATTGTCCTGCCAAAATGGCCGGATCGTCTTGCCATTCATCCAGAATCATGTTGCTTCCCGCTGGCAACGTAGTACGCTAATGGACATGCTGGATAGACAAGACAATCCGAGGAAGACCACCCTTTTGGGGAACCGTCGGTCGCGCATTGACACGCCCCACCTGCTGGGGGGCAAGAGCAGTCGCTACGTATCTCGTCACCGACGGCGTGAATCGCAGTATGTCTCAAGCGC
>CAJVYZ010000599.1 GCA_913009915.1 uncultured Gemmatimonadota bacterium
AATGGCGAGTGAGTGTGCGATAGACAATGGATGACAGTGGTAGTACTACGTTAGGGGTGTTTGAAGATGATTTCGATTTTTGTATGGTTATTTTTTTTTTTTTTTTCAAGCAGAAGACGGCATACGAGATATATCAGTGTGACTGGAGTTCAGACGTGTGCTCTTCCGATCTCAACCCCAGGTTGGAACTCGTCGAATAGTCGGTACGGAGGCCAGCGGCCTTCGGTGAACGAGTATTGCAAGAGGAGAGAGCATGACGCTAGTGGGACGCAGTGTACTTATGGTCGTGGCCGTGGGCGCGGCGGTCGTCGGGAGCGCGGAAGCGCAATACAACAACATCCGAGACGGTTTCTACTCGACCATCGGTATCGGGTTCGGCAGCGCCAAATTTTCGTGCGATCAATGCGATGGAGATCGGCAGAGTGGTGTGTCGGGCCTGTTTGCCATTGGTATGGCGATCGACCAGCCGCTCATCATCGGCGCAGAACTGGACCTGTTCTACAAGCGTCAGGACTTCGACGACGGCTGGATCGCCACCGTCACGGCCTTCGGGCAATGGTACCCAGCGTCGACTGGACCGTTCTTCGTGAAGGGCGGCCTGGGGATGGGGTGGACCCAGGTCACCCTCCAGACACCCGCGGGGTTCGAGTCGCGCAGCAAGTCCGGGTTCGGCTACATGGTGGCTGTCGGCTACGATTGGCGGATCGCCTACTATTTGAGCGTCACACCGCTGGTCGGCTGGTACGGTGGCTCGCTGGGCGACGTTGACGACATCACCGGTCTCAGCGTCAACGTGATCCAGGCCATCCTCACCGTCGGATTCTTCTAGCACGACCCCGGGCCCGGGGGGGGGTCGACCCCGGCCCGGGGTTACATTCACCTGATTCCATCCTGTCCGCTCTTTTGCACGGAGTTCGCATGCGTCTGTTTGGTACGGTTTGTCTGATCGCCGGGAGTGTCACGCTGGTCGCGGCAAGCGCCCACGCCCAGTATCCTCAGCGTCATCAAGGCATATATGCCACTTTCGGGTTGGGCTACGGGTCCGCCAAGGTCGCCTGCGACCAGTGCGGCGACACCAGCCGGACGGGCGACCTCACCGGGTTCTTCAACGTCGGCGGCGCCCTCAGCCAATCGATTCTCCTCGGCGCCGAGGTCACCGGCTGGTCCAAGGTCACCGACAGCAACGACAACCGGTCCGCCGCCACGGTGAACGCGGTGGTGTCGTGGTATCCGTCGACCCGGGAAGGATTCTTCATCAAAGGTGGCCTGGGATTCGGCTTCATACGCGGTGATCAGGACACGGACCAGGGGATAAAATTCTTCGACAAGGGGGGCGTTGGCTATCAGCTGGGGTTGGGCTACGACATGCGGATCCAGCGCAACCTGTCCGTGACCGCCGTGGCCAATTTTTACGGTGGGAACGTCGGCGACATCGGTGCCATCCGGAACGTGAGCTTCAACGTGATTCAGTTCATGGCCGCCGTCACCTTCCACTAACCGAGGCTAATCGTGCTCCAGGCGCTCCGCCAGTTCGCTGGCGCCGTGATTGTCTCGCTGGCCGCGCTGGCGTTATCGGCCACCGCCGTGACGGCGCAGCAGCCCGTCCGCGAGGGATTCTGGGGGTCCGTGGGTGCCGGCTACGGCACGGCCGAACTGACGTGCGACAATTGTGGCGACGTTGCCCGGGAAGGCTCGTTCTCCGGGTTCCTGGTCATGGGCCTCACCATCGGTCCCTCGTTCCTCGTCGGGCTCGAGGTGGACGGGTGGGTCAAGACCATCAATGGCGACCCGCTGCGGCTTGGCGGCCTCAACGGCACGGTCCAGTGGTACCCCTCGAGGAGTATGGGGCTGTTCGTAAAGGGCGGCATCGGGATAGCTTATGCTCGAGGAGATCTCCGGTTCCCGGCGTCGGTGTTCTTGGATGACGCCGGTCTGGGCTACCTTTTCGGTATTGGCTATGATGTTCCCATAGCCGGCGCGCTTGCCGTCACTCCTTTGGCCAGTTTCTACGGCGGTAATATCGGTGACGTTCAAAATGCCCAGGGGGTCGGTTTCAACATCTTCCAGTTTCTCGTCGCGCTGACCTTGCATTGACCAGCCAACAGTTGATCCCGTTCAGGCGGGCCGAATCGCGCACCACTACCCAGGGGCGCTATCTCCGGCCGATCGTCCTGTCCGTAGCCCTTGCGGTGTGGTGGAGTACCGCCGCAACCGCCCAGCTCATGCTGACGCCGATAGTTGGCGCCTACGTCCCCACAGGCAATGTCTACGAACAGCCGGGCGCCATCGGTACCGCCCGTCAGGGCACCTCCTTCGCCTTCGGAGGCCGGCTCATGTACAGCGCGTCCGGGCGGCTGGGGATCGAGGTCGGAGTCACCTACGCTCCGAGCAAGGTTGAGATCGTCACCGCCACCGAAACCGTGAGCCGATCGGC
>CAJVYZ010000600.1 GCA_913009915.1 uncultured Gemmatimonadota bacterium
AAGCGAACGGCGAGCGCTGGTAAGTCAAGACACGAGGACAAGAGTGTAAGTTGAGAGTACGCTGACCAAGATGAATTTGTGCAAGTGGTTTTACTGGAGTTCAGACGTGTGTGATTACGTTTTTTTTTTTTTTTTTAATGATACGGCGACCACCGAGATCTACACTCTTTCCCTACACGACGCTCTTCCGATCTCATGAAGTCCACGACTCGTCCTTACGACGCCATAATAATCGGCGCCGGCCACAACGGCCTGGTCACCGCCGCCTACCTCGGTAGGGCGGGAAAACGAGTACTGGTGCTCGAGCGACGCCACCTCGTCGGTGGGGCCGCGGTCACCGAAGAGATCTTCCCCGGGTTCAAGTTTTCGGTGTTTTCCTACGTGGTGAGCCTGCTCCGGCCCGACATCATCCGCGAGCTCGATCTGGCCAGTCACGGTCTCCAAATCCTCCCGTTGGAGAGCACCCTCACGCCGCTCCCCAACGGCGACTACTTCATGGCGAGGGGCGACCATGACCTGGCGCGCCAGGAACTACAGCGCCACGTCCCGCGCGACGTCGAGGCCTACGACGAGTTCGGGCGGCTGATGTACCACATGGCCATGGCGGTGCGGCCCATCCTCGGCATGATCCCGCCCGACCCGACCTCGCTCAGTCCCGGCGACCTCAAGTCCCTTCTCAAGCTGGGCAAACATTTTCACGACCTGGGACCCGAACGGTTCCACATGCTCTATCGGCTCATGACGATGAGTTCCGCCGATTTCCTGGAGGACTGGTTCGAGTGTGAACCGCTCAAGGCCACCAAGTCGGCCAGCGGCATCATCGGCACGTTCCTGGGACCGCGCTCGCCGGGGACGGCCTACGTGCTGATGCACCATTACATGGGCGATATCGACGGCGCCTTCCGCGCCTGGGGCTTTGCCCGAGGGGGGACCGGAGCCATCAGCGAGGCGATCGCCGGTGCGGCCCGCGCTGCCGGCGTCGAGATTCGCACCGAGGCGGCCGTGGAACGGGTCATGGTCGAGCGGGGCAAGGCCGTCGGGGTGGCATTGGAGGACGGCACCGAAATCCGGGCCCGCACGGTGGTGTCGGCCCTCGATCCCACGCGTACGTTCCTGCAACTACTCGACCGGTCCCTGTTGCCCGACGATCTGGTCGATGGGCTGCGGCGCTACCGCTACCGGGGCTCGTCCGGCAAGGTCAACCTGGCTCTCAGCGAGTTGCCCAACTTCACCTGTATGCCGGGGCCGGGTGCCCACCTGGCGGGGGCGATCTCGATCAGTCCCAGCGTCGACTACCTGGAGCGGGCCTACGACGACGCCAAGTACGGCGAGTTCTCGCGCCGGCCTTTCATGGACTGCATCATCCCGTCGGTGATCGACCCGGGGATGGCGCCCCCCGGACAACACGTGATGTCCATCTTCGTGCAGTACGCGCCCTACCATCTCAACGGCGGGTGGACCGACGCCAAGCGCGAGGCGTTCGGGGATGCGGTCATCGACACGCTCGCCGAATACGCTCCCAACCTAAAGTCGGCCATCCTCTACCGGCAGGTCATCACGCCCAAGGACGTCGAGGACATCGCCGGGCTCACCGAAGGCAACATCTTCCACGGGGAGTTGGCGCTGAACCAGCTGTTCTTCCTCCGGCCCTCGGCCCGGTGGGCCAAGTACCGCACCCCCGTCAAGCGCTACTACCAGTGCGGCTCGGGCACCCATCCCGGGGGCGGCATCATGGGCGCCTCCGGTCGCCTGGCGGCCCGGGAAATCCTGGCCGACTGGCGCGGATCATGACGACCAAACGCTACCACGTCATCGTACTCGGCAGCGGGATCGAGTCGCTCGTTGCCGCCGGATACCTCGGCAAGGCAGGGCTCGACGTGCTGGTGGTCGACGGAGCGGAGACGCTGGGCGGCACGCTGGTAACGAGGGAAGTAGTACCGGGTTTCCGCTTCGATTCCTGCCTCGACTCGCCCGGTTACCTGTCGCCCGAAGTGGTTGCCGATCTGGCATTGGCGCACCATGGACTGAAATACTCGCCCGGCGAGCCGCTGATGACGGCACCGAGGCCAGACGGACCGGCACTGAGGCTCGCGGCCGACCCGGAGGCAACAGCCAGATCACTGCGACAGGCATCGCCCCGAGACGCCGATCGGTGGCCGGCGTTCACCGACCGGATCACTACTTTAGCCGGCCTGTTGACGGACATGTACCGCCGGCCTCCACCCCGGCCGGGTGAAGGTGGAGTGGCAGACTTGATGACCATCCTGCGGCTGGCGGCGCGGGCGCGCCGGCTGGGTCGGGTGGAGCTGATGGAATTTCTGCGGACGTTCCCCATGAGATCGGAAGAGTGTCGTGTAGGGAAAGAGTGTAGATCTCGGTGGTCGCCGTATCATTAAAAAAAAAAAAGACAGCTCTATCTCTAACGTGAGAC
>CAJVYZ010000601.1 GCA_913009915.1 uncultured Gemmatimonadota bacterium
GGGTGGTGAGAAGGAGGAAGGGAGGGAAGATGAGGGAGAGTGTGGTAGTTTTTTTTTTCAAGCAGAAGACGGCATACGAGATATATCAGTGTGACTGGAGTTCAGACGTGTGCTCTTCCGATCTAGGATCGTGAGGTTGCCCGCGGCGTCGAGGGAACCGATGTCGCCGGTGTGCAGGAGTCCGTCCCGAAGCGCCTCGGCCGTCTCCTCGGGGCGGTTCCAATAGCCGAGCATCGGTCGGTAGACATCGGCGAACTCGCCCTCCGTCGCCGGGCCGACACAGACCTCGCCCGCCTCCCCCACGGCCACCGGTTCGCCCGCTTCGTCGAGGATGTAGACCCCGCACTGCGGCAACGCCTTGCCACACGAGTCGGGTACCGGCGGCTCGGACACGTCCTCGACTGTCACTGCGGTCGGCGCTTCGGTGAGCCCGTAGCCCGTGCCGACCCGAGTGCCGAAGCGCTCCTGATAGAGCCGCCGAAACGCGTCGGGCATGTCGGCCCCACCCACGCCGATGGCCTGGATGCTCGCCAGCATCTCGTCGGTCACAGCAGGACTGGTGAGGAGGTCGTGCACCATGGCGGGCACTGCGGAGAAGGTGGTGATGCTCTCGGCGGCGATCCACTCGCCCATCCCGAGGCCGTCGACCCGGTCCATCGCCACCAGGCTCATGTTGCACTGGAAGGTCACACAGGGTCCGAGGACGATCAGGTTGAGAACGGTGAGTGGGAGGGCAACACCCATCACCCCGCCATCGGGATGGGTGCCCCGCAGCGCGCTGACCCGGCCGGGAAGCAACATGTTGTGGTGGGAGTGCACGGCCCCTTTCGGGAAGCCGGTGGTGCCCGACGCGTCGGCGATCTCCGCGCGGGCGCGCGGGGCGGTGTCCACCCAGAAGGAGGCGCGCCTGGGGCACGGCGCGGACGAGCTCGCCACCAAGGGGAGCGGGGCGGGAGCGCTCGTGACCCGCGTCATCACCGTCTTCCGTGGTGGCTGAGCCCGCTCCGGGGACGCCGCTCCTCGTTCTGGCCTCGGCCTCGCCCCGCCGCGCCCGCATCCTTCAGGAGTTGGGCGTCCCGTTCACCGTGAGGGCGGCGAACATCGACGAGTCGCTGCTGCCCGGAGAGGACGGCTCGACCGCAGCCGAGCGGCTCGCTCGGGCGAAGGCGCTTGCTGTCTCCGCGGATGAGGGCCTGCCCGTCCTGGCCGCCGACACGATCGTGCTCTGTGACGACGACGTCCTGGGCAAGCCGGTCGACCAGGAGGAGGCCCGTGCCATGCTGCGGCGGCTGAGCGGTCGCACGGGATGCCGGCTCGTTCCAGTCATCGAGCGCCTCTTCGAGAAGCGTGCGGGCCCGCCGCTCCAGAGCAGGATCATCGGTGGATGTTGCGATCAGATCCACCAGCCACGACCAATAGACAACGTCACGAACCCAGGAATAGTCTTCTTGTTGTTCGCTCAGCGGCGTGCCGTCGGCGGCTACCTGCCACATACGTTGCGCGGCGTTGTCGAGGATCCGACCGGCGATCTCCGGATCCAACGGACGCTCCCCGAACCGTGTCAACACCAACGCCGCGAAATACGACATCACCTCGGCCGGGGGACCCGAATCATCGAACATGCCCGTCTCGGCATCCCAGAAACCCAGCACCCACTCATCCGACCCGGCGGGCAACTCATCACCCGCAGCCAGCATCACGGAGAGCGCCACCGTCGGTGTGTAAGACTCGGCCATCTCTTCGGGGAACGGCGCCAACACCGCCGGAAACGGCTCCGCCTCCACCACCAACGGTGTCAACCGATCAACCGTTGCGGCCCGCCACGACGCATCCAACACCACACCGGACGACCCACCCGTACACGCAGCAACAACCAAGGCAAAACCCACGGCCAACACTGCCAAACGCCACCGGAGCAGCCGCACCCTAGGCACTACCGGTCCACGTCAACACGAAACCCCCAGCCGAGTCGCAGATACCTGGAGGCGGTACGAGAAATGTCGGATCCCCTACGCTGCATCGGCGGCAAGAGAACCGTACCAGTCGTCACCGAAGCGCACTGCACCCAAGTTCTGGCCACGAGCACCCCAGAGGGAGAGCAGGGTCTTGGCCTTACACAACTCGCCCGAGTAAGAGAAGGATGTTTTCGCCGACCAGTTCGCCCGATCACGACCATAGTACGTTGAGCTCGTGCAAGAGGACCCAACCGCCGAGAATGACACTCCGAAACCGCCTTTCGAAATGGATACCTTGATTGATATCCCGTCGAACCAGTACTTGCCGTCGATCTTGGCCTGGTTTGGCACACGATCCGTGTTCGCAAGCTTTGCCCGCGAACTCCATGGCACATACACCCATGACTTCATGTACGGCTTGGTAATCTTGATGCACTCGGACTGATATCCGAAGCCACACAGGTGCCAATCGGCGA
>CAJVYZ010000602.1 GCA_913009915.1 uncultured Gemmatimonadota bacterium
AACTCACATTAGAGACACAGAGCAGTGTCTGACAGCATGTAGATACGGTACTTATGATTTTTTTTTTTTAATGATCCGGCGACCACCGAGATCTACACTCTTTCCCTACACGACGCTCTTCCGATCTGGGAGGCTAACCTCGTGGATGTAGTGATACCAGCAATGTCATCTGCTGCAGTGACGAATACATCCTGTGATCCAAGTGCCCCCAATCTTGGGCTTTGGGCGAAGCGTGCATCAATGACCCGCGCCAGCCGTTGCGGAAGAAGATTCCCTGCATTGGATCGAGCGCCTGATGCTTCGACTTCGGCAACCGACAATTCCGCGGCACCGACGCCTTGACTTGCCGCCGATGATAGACCAACCGGCGACAAAACGCCAAACGGGGCGCTAACGAGACCGCCGGCCACGAAGCCTTCAAGCCCGGCTTGGGCGATTTCACTGGAACTTCCTCCCAGCAATGCCTCACTGGTTGCGGACCCCGCTGCCAGTGAGACGCCTCCAGTCAGGGAAGCGGCGGCGATGTTGCCCGTCACCGTCGTCGTGGTGATGCCGACCGTCGTTGTGGAAAACATCGCCGAAGCCACAGGAGCGACGGCCGCTGCGACTGGCAATGCCACGAATGCGGTCACCCCCACGCGCGCGCCGAATTCCAGATCCGCGATCTCGGCCCCCGTTATGGCTTGATCCTCGAGATTGTTCCGTGTCCAACGGAACGAGCGGTCCCAGTACGTCGGGTCACGATCGTAATCGGAAACGGGGACATAAAACGTCCCCAGAGCGTCGGTCTCAACCGCCCTTCCGCTACCCATTACCTTATCCGCTAAGTTTAGGAAAAAGCCAAGATCGCCTCCATTTCGATTGAGCGAATACTTGACCGCAATGACCGGTACGCCTCGGTACGTCGTACGTGTCTGCCGGGATGTAACCCAGATGTCCGTACCCATCGGATCGACATTGCGAACCGCGTTGCCACCGAACGACTCATACAGGTTCGGCCCATCAATATTGCCCTTCGGATCGCGTTGCAGCCACCGGCCATTCACCGGGTCGTAGTATCTTGCCCGGACGAAGACAAGTACCTTGCCGTCTGGGAGTACGTCTACTGGCCTGCCGTGTAGGGCGAATGTGCCGTTTGGCGGGTTGTTGCTGTTGCGAATGGAGCGCCGGCCTTGGGGGATGATTGGGCAGCCACCGCCGGGGGGGGTGTTGGGGCCTTTGAATCGACGCGCGAAGCCGCCGAGGTCCGCTTGGTCGATTACACCGTCCGATTGGCCCGTGGCGTCGAAGTCGAAGATGCTCAGGCAGGTTGGGTCGCTGGTGCCGAAACATTGCTGGAACGCCGCGAAACCCTCCAGGTCGGTGCCACCGTCGATAACGACATCCAAAACCAGGATGAGCGTCGAAACGCCATGACGCGCCGTCGATAATTCGCGAGGAATAGATGCACGGACACCGGCGATGATCGTCAATAGTGCGAGACTCGCCAGCCCGACGATGATCGTTCCTTGGGGTGTTTTTGTGCCTCTGAACACTGCTCCACTCACCATGCCACGGCCCGCACAACTTCGTCCGGATCCACCGGATCGAGCGGCGAGGCGCGGATAATATACATCTCGCGGATGATTCCGGTTTCGAGGGCGAGGATGTCTCGGTTTAGGAAAACGGGGAGTCCGCCGACAATGTCCTGAAAATCGGGATCACGCACAACGTCGAAGAAACCCTCGAATTCTTCGTCGAATTCGTCCGTCACTTCTGGATACATCGCAACAAGCCGACGCCACAGATCGAACTCGCGAGCATGGTGCCAGCGAAAGCTATCCTTCGCCTTTAATAATTCGCCGGCATAGTCCAAATCGGACGCGATCATCGCGGCACGAATAGCCTCCAGGTAGAAGCTCATCGTTATGGAGTCATGGATATGCCGGCGATCCGCCGCCTTGGTTCTACACCACGTCAGGAAATGCTCCGCCGCACAACGAATATCGCGGCGGTTGAGCGGTTTGCCAAGTAGCCAATGTGCGTAAGCGCGCCCGCGCAGAATCTCGGCAAGATTCCGCGGGTGACCTGCCTCGGCGATTTCTGTGTCTAGGTAACGCCCTTCAGAAATCAGGCGGTCAGCGAAGTATGTTGCGCGACGAAGGAAAACACTGGCGCGTGTCCGGTCACCAGGATAGGCGCACTGTAGCGCATTCTGTAACCACTGTGAAACCAAGCTTGCTGGAAGATCCTTGCGAACGTTCCAGTGGCATTCATCCGTATCGTCGTGTACTAGCTGATCCCATGCCTCCTGATAGCATGAGATCGGAAGAGCGTCGTGTAGGGAAAGAGTGTAGATCTCGGTGGTCGCCGTATCATTAAAAAAAAAAAAGAACGAAAAAAAATGAAAAAAAACATCGAAATAGGAAGCACACATAATCAGGC
>CAJVYZ010000603.1 GCA_913009915.1 uncultured Gemmatimonadota bacterium
GAAAGGAAGGAGATGAAACGCAGGCAGATAAGAATATAAAGTGAGTAGATAAGAGAAAATGAGTGGAGGGAGTAAGTGTAGTAGACTGATGTTTATTTTTTTTTTTTTTTTTCAAGCAGAAGACGGCATACGAGATATATCAGTGTGACTGGAGTTCAGACGTGTGCTCTTCCGATCTCAACGATGAACCTCTCCGGTTTGCTTCAACCCGATGAGGTACTGCCAGGATCGATCAGGCGGCGGGCGTCCCCCACGCGCCGGGTGAGCCCTTGACCATCGGCCCACTCGAGCAGCGGAATGGCGAACTTCCGGCTCAGCCCCAGTTGGTCGCGGACGGCGGCGGGCGTGATGTCGCCGGCGGAACCGATTTCCCGGATGGCGGCGGTAAAACGTTCGAGCTGAGAAGAGGCATAGTAGCGGTGCCGCTCCACCGGGACTACCCTGCCGTCGGCGGCCGCCAACCGCAGGATGTCGCCAATGTCGGCCCGCCCCACTTCTTTCCCCAACGTCTCAACCGCCGGCGGCGACAGCTGGGCCCGCTCGAGGATGGCCACGACCCGGTCGATGGCCGCGTCCCCCCCGGCCACCTCCGGTCTGAATTCACGGCGCCGGGCACGCCCCTGGTCGAGGAGAAACTCGCCGGTAGCGGCCAGGTCATCCAACGCCGCGGCCACCAGCCAGGCGGGACGGCCCAGTGCCCCCCGGAGTGCCTCCAGGGGCATGCCGGGATCGGCCGGCTTACGCTGGTGGTGAGCGTCGATCTCCTGACGGGCCCGGTCCACCAGGGCTGCAATCCGCCCGTCGGGCACCCAGTGGCCCGCTACCTGGCGGAGGCTCTTGCTCGCGCTGGCAACTTCCCGGGCCTCGGAGGGGGACAGCCCCAGGAGCAGCGGCAGTTCATCGTCGCTGATCCCTCCCGGCCGCCGCGCCACCAATGCGGTTAGGCGGGCTGCGGGATCGGTAGCCGCCAATCCATCCGGCCACGAGGCCCCGTGCCGGGGCGGACTCGGATCGATCACCCTGCCACCGCCGATGGTGGTGACTGGGCTGTAGGAACGCAGAATGAACCGGTCGCCACCCCGAGCGATCACCGGGGTGTCGCACACCAGCCGGGCGAGTCCGGAGCTCCCCTGTTGGATGGCGGTCCTCGGGTACACCCGGGCGACCACCTCACGCGTGCCCAAATGCAGCCTGATCCTCCGCCGTGGCACCAGTGGTTGGGGAGCGTTCGGCAGAAGATTGACGGCCACGTCGATCGCCCGGACCGGTCGCCACCCGGTCGCCTCATCCACCACGGTATCGCCGCGGCCGACCTCCTTGCGATCGACCCCGACAAGGCCCAGGGCTACCCGGCTCCCGCTAGTGGCGGTGGCGGCGCTCTCGCCGTGCATTTCGATCGATCGGACCCGGGCCGCTGGGCCACCGGGCGCCAGTCGGACCCGGTCACCGACGGCCACGGAGCCGCTCCAGCAGGTACCGGTCACCACCGTCCCCACCCCGGCAACGGAAAATGCCCGGTCGACCGGGAGCCGGAACAGATCGTCGCCGGCCCGCTGGGGAACCCGATCAGCCATGTCCGCCACAGTCCGGCGCAGCTCATCCAATCCGATACCGGCCGGGGGCGACACCAGGATCGGCGAGCAGAATTCGATGGGAGAGGCGTCGAGCCGGGTGACCACGTCGTCGCACACCAGGGCCCGCCACTCGTCGTCCACCAGATCGATTTTTGTCAGGACCGGAATCCCCAGGGGGACGCCGAGTTGCTCCGCCACCGCCAGATGCTCGTGGGTCTGGGGCATCATACCCTCGTCGGCCGCTACCACGAGCAGTACCAAGTCGATGCCGCTTGCGCCGGCGACCATGGTGCGCACGAAGTCCTCGTGCCCGGGAACGTCGATGATCCCCACTCGGCGACCGTCGCCCAAATCGAGTGCCGCAAAATTCAGGTCGATGGTGATGCCGCGCCGCTGCTCGTCGGCCAGCCGGTCCATGGTCTGTCCCGTCAGGGCCTCGACCAGGGTGGACTTGCCGTGGTCGATGTGGCCGGCGGTCCCGATGATCACGCCGCCTCCCAGGCGCGCCCGAGCCAAAACGTCATGGCGGGTGGCACGCCGCCGTCGGCCAAATGGTGCTCCACGTATCGGGACAGCAACCGGCGATGGGCCGCGGCGTGGCGCTCATCGAGGTGCGGCAGTGGCGCCGACGCGTCGAGCAGGGCAAGCAGATCATTGCGGGAATCGCTCGGTAGCAGGCGGCCGGCCGTTCCGGCGCACGAGCGGCACAGCACGCCGCCCTCTCCGGGACTGAACGCGACAGATCGGAAGAGCGTCGTGGAGGGAAAGAGTGTAGATCTCGGTGGTCGCCGGAGCATTAAAAAAAAAACATAAAAATAAAAAAGCTAAACACCGACTGCAAACACGAC
>CAJVYZ010000604.1 GCA_913009915.1 uncultured Gemmatimonadota bacterium
TTCGATGATCTAGCTGTTTTTTTTTTTTCTTTTGTATTTTTTTTTTTCAAGCAGAAGACGGCATACGAGATATATCAGTGTGACTGGAGTTCAGACGTGTGCTCTTCCGATCTCACCTTAGCCGATAGGGCTGCATCAGTTCGTCCTTATTGAGCCGGTCGTTGGGGACGGTCGTGAAGACGATGACAAATTCGGCTACGTGCAACGACTTGTTGGTTAGTTGCTTGCACTTGCGACTGTGCTCCTTTCGAAGACGAGCGCGCGCCTCCTTTGCCTTGTCGGCTGGGAGGCGAACCATGAGCAGACGGCCCTTGATCGGAGCGGAGTCTGCGGGATGCACGTAGCCCACTCGCTCGTGTATCGGCCCCCGTTTTCGTAGTTTCCCGAGGAGCTTGAACAGATCCAGGCGCTTTCCTTTGCTGTCGTACAGCGGCAACGCAGTTCGGTGGTATCGGACCAGTACGTGTGCGCCCTGCGAGCTTATCGAGGCGATCCCCGGTGGGTTTGCGTATGCGCGATCACCAATAAACAGCTGGCCTGATTTGGCCTCGAAGTGCTTGAAGGTTTCTCCCACCTTCTCGGTTGTAACCGTGATCTGCGTGGGGCGAAGCGACGTGAGCTGCATCGCGTAGTGAACGCGCGACGTTGTCGTAATCGCCCCGGGTCGTTGCACCGTCGATGCGTCCACCAGCCGGATGTCGTATCCCGCCCATCGCTTCGCGGCGAACATGTCTCGCGTCGTCGTTATCTGCTCGAGGAGTGTCTCGATAAAGGGACCGATCTTTTTCATCCACAGGTGCAGGGCTACCGACGATATCGAAATGATCTTCGCCGCCGCGCCCATGGCCGCCGTCGTACGCAGCGACGTGTTGGTCGCCACGTGGTAAAATATCAGCCGCAGAACCGACTCGACGCCCGAGAGGTCAGTGACTTTCGCTCCAGGAGGTGGGTTATTGGGCACCAGCCTCGCCCGTTCGGCGAGCTCACGCCAGTCTGTTGGAAGCTGCGCCTCGAGCATCGCCCACTGGTTCTCCGATTCGATCCCGGAACTCGATTGTATGCACATGCGCCAAGGATCGCAGGTAGCTCTGACACGCTTAACGCCTATGGGGCAAGCCCCCGCTCAAGATCTATCACTTCGCGGTACGGGGGATGTGTGACCACACACTTGCGTAATGGGCGGAAGTTTGATCAAAGCTATGCATGAGCAACGCAAGCATCGAGATTCCGTTCGAGGTTCGTCCCCGTGGCGCAGAGTTCGCCGGTGTGGACCTGGGAGACAAGCGCCGGGAGGACAGGGCGCGGGTGATGTTTGACTCGTGGGCCAATAGACCGGAAGCCAGCCTCCCTCAGGCGATGAAGGACTCCGCCGGTCTGGAGGGAGCGTACCGTTTCTTCAACAATCCGCAGGTCGATAGTGAGGCGCTGTTGACACCGCATGTGCAGTGCAGCTGGAACCGCGCGGTCGGGGCGTCTGATGCGGGTCTATGGGTGCTGGCGATTCAGGACACCACGGAGATGCGCTTCGGAGGTGCCAAGGAAAGATCTGGACTCGGTGCGCCGATGAACGATGGAGACGGTTTCTATGCGCACACCGGACTGCTGGCGTGTCTGGCAGAGCTCGGTAATGGTAGCCGCGTTGGTGTCCCGCTTGGCGTCGGAGGATGCGAGATACTGGTTCGTCCGAAGGACCGACCCAGAGCGCCTGAAGGCATGAGCAAGAAAGCCTGGGCCCGGATCCGCCACTTCGCCGAGGACAACGAGTTCCTCCGATGGGAGCGTCTCGCCAGCGACCTCGATGCCGCTGCCAACGCGCACAAGGTGAGCATTGTCCACGTCGCTGATAGAGAAGCGGACGAGTTTTCGTGGATGGCCAACATCATTGAGCGCGGCGGACGGTTCGTCATTCGACAGACGAAAGAACGCCGACTGGAACAGGATTCCAGCGCCCAAAAAAGAACCGACTTGAATCTCGACGCCTTCCTTTCTGAATCTCATCCTATTCGAGCCAGGCGCACGGTGAGCTTTGAGACGGCCAGCACGAAAGGAGGTGGCCGGCGACGTAAACAAGCTCGCAAAGGCCGTACTACGACCCTGGGTGTCCACGCAGTCTCGACCACGATTTGCCGACCCAGCCTAAGCCGTGCGACCCACAAGACACTCGCTGTCAACATCGTCATCGTCCGTGAAATCGAGCCGCCCGAGGGACAACGGCCAGATCGGAAGAGCGTCGTGTAGGGAAAGAGTGTAGATCTCGGTGGTCGCCGTATCATTAAAAAAAAAAAACAATATACAAACAGGAGTGGCAGCGTCGTCACAACCAACAGTATACCATCGCAGCACCTCAGACATAGACATACGCTCACTGGTTACCAATATCCACATATACAACTTAGCTCGTGGCCGTGCAGCGTACACC
>CAJVYZ010000605.1 GCA_913009915.1 uncultured Gemmatimonadota bacterium
CCCCGCCGCTCTTCCGAGCTGTACCTGTTCGGCGGGATGCCGTTCATCGGGGCCATGCACGGTGACATTTTCTACCCCACGGCCTGGCTCCGGTGGATCCTCCCCACGGACGTCGCCATGACGCTGGGCTTCGGGCTGCATCTGGTGTTGGCGGGCCTGTTCATGTACGCCCTCCTGCGGGCCCTGAAGCTGTCGTGGACCGGGGCGATGGTCGGCGGAGTGGCCTATCAACTGACCGGCATCGTGGCCTCGATGGTCAGTCCCGGCCACGACGGCAAGATGTTCGTGTCGGCCCTGGCCCCGTTGGCGTTCCTGGCGCTACTGCGTGCCGTGCGCGACCAGCGCCGGCCGTGGTTTGGCCTGTTCGCCATCGTAGTGGGCCTGGCCCTGCTGAGCCCCCACTACCAGTTGACCTACTATCTCCTGGTGGCGTGCGGTTTGTGGACGCTCTACCTCATCTTCTTCGATGCGGAGAAACCGACCGGCAGCTGGATCGCTCCCATCGCCATGGCGTTCGGTGCCGTGGCCCTGGGGGTGGCGATATCGGCCATCCAGGCACTCCCGTTCCTCGAGTACATCCCCTACTCGCCGCGTGGGGCAGGGGGACCCAGCCTGGGGTGGCAGTACTCCACCAATTTCTCGTTGCCGCCCGAGGAATTGATGAGCACCATCCTTCCCCAGTTCAACGGTATCATCGAATCGTATTGGGGCCGAAACTTCTTCAAGCTCCACACCGAGTACCTCGGGGTGGTGGTCGTGGCCCTAGCCGCGTTCGCTTGGACCAATCGTCAACGCCGGCGCCTGCTGTGGGCCATGACGGCCATCGCCGGCTTGTTCCTGCTCATCGCCCTCGGACGCCACACACCGTTCTACCGGCTGTGGTACGAGGTGATGCCGATGATGAAGAAGGTCCGCGCTCCCGGGATGGCCTTCTACCTGGTAGCGCTGCCGGTCGCCGTGGTGGCCGGCATGGGAGCGGACCAATTGTTGGCCCGGCGGGTGGGCCGCCGCCTGTTCTGGATCGTGTTTGCAGTGCTCGGCGCCGTGGCCCTTCTGGGGACCGTGGGTGCGCTGCAGCCGGTGGCGGAGGTGCTGGCCGAACCGCAGCAGGTGGCCGCCGTCTCCGCCAACGCCGAGGCCCTCCAGGCCGGCGCCTTGAGGATGCTCGTCGTCTTGCTGGTGGCCGGAGCACTGGCGTGGGCCATCAATGCCGGAAAGGTTGGCGCACGGGTCGCCACGGCGGCGCTCATCGTTGTGGTGGTAGCCGATATGTGGAGCCTCGATCGTAATTTCTTCAGATTCTCGCCGCCCGCGTCCGAGATCTACGCCACCGATGATATCATCGACTACATCCGCCAGTCCGATGGCCAATTCCGGGTGTTCAACCCTCTCCGGGTGTACGACGGATCGGTCCTCATGTCGTACCGTATCCAGACGGCACTCGGCTACCACGGCAACGAAGTGCGGTTTTATGACGACCTGTGGGGCGGGAAGAACATATGGCGCAACCAGGGGAGCCAGCAACTGTGGGACCTGATGGCCGTGCGTTTCGTGCTGCTGCCGTCGGTGCAGGAGATTCCCGGATTCACCAGGGTCCTCGGGCCGGTGCGCACCACGTCCGGACAGTTCGGGGTGCTGTATCAGCGTGATGATCCGCAGCCCTACGTGAGGGTCCTGCCGGCCGCGGCCAAGGTGCCCGACGATCAAATCGTCAGCACGGTGATCGACCCCAGATTCTCCTACGACCAAGTGGCTCTCTATGCCGATACCGCCTCGGTGGAAGTGCCCCTGATCGAAGCCCGGCCGGATCCCACAGCGGTCACGGCCGATCTCGCCGAGTGGGCGCCGGGACGGATGCTCATCGACATCGAGGGGGAAGACGATCGCCAGACCTACCTGCTCGTGGCCGAAACCTGGTTCCCTGACTGGCACGCCACCGTGGACGGTACCCCCTCGGCGGTCTTGCGAGGGCAGGGAGCCCTCCTCAGCGTGGCGCTGCCGCCGGGAGCCAAGCGGGTCGAGTTGACGTTCTCCTCCTCGAGCTACCGGCTGGGCACCGTGGTGTCGTTCCTGTCGCTGGCGCTGGCATTGGCCATCATGGTGGTTCCCGCGGTCATACGGAGGCGGACGGGCGATGGCTGAGAAGACCCTGGTAATCATCCCCACGTACAACGAGATCGAGAACCTGGGGACCATCGCCCCCCGGGTGGTGGAGCAGGGCGCCAACATCGAAGTGTTGGTGGTCGATGACAGTTCCCCCGATGGTACTGGAGAGCTGGCAGATCGATTGGCCTCGGACGACCCCAGAATCCACGTGCTCCACCGGGAGAACAAGGAGGGCCTTGGCCGGGCCTACCTGGCCGGCTTCAAGTGGGCCCTGGAGCGTGACTACCAGTACATCTTCGAGATGGACGCC
>CAJVYZ010000606.1 GCA_913009915.1 uncultured Gemmatimonadota bacterium
GGCTCTTCCGCTCTCCTGGGGTGCCCGGCGACTTGCGCGTCGCGCTCGACGCGGGGGTCGACCTGGTGGTGACGCGCGCCCGCGCACGTTGGGATATGCCGCCGGCCTGGAGGAGTACACCACCATTCCGCTCTCGTGGTCGGATCAATACGTCCTGGTCACCCCCGATGGCCCGGATCGTCCGACCACCATCTCCCTGGATGGGTTGCGGCTGGCAGAGATCGTCAGGGTGTCGGCTCGATCCCCGATGACGGGGGAGCGAACTCCGTGGTGGCACCATGTCGGTCACTGCCGTCTCCCTGGGCCGGACCCTCGTGCGGTGGCGGAGACCAGTCCCCGGTTGGTGTATGACGCGGCGGACGCGGTGGCGCGAAGCGTGGCCGAGCGCCTGGTGGCGGTCGGTGGGACCGAGCGACACCTCATTGCCGCCGGAATGGCCGCCGAGCAATTCCGCGCCGCGATTCGCGCCGCGGCAGACTGGGGATACATCGTTCGGCTCCCCACTCTCCCCTTGGCGCCATGTTTGGAGGCGGACCAGATCCTGGCGTACGCCCCATGGCTGGAACTGTCCCCTGGGGGGGGAGCGGCAGGGCTCACGGCGTTGATCGAGGTCCGATCGCACGCCATCGTTCGGCCGCACCGCGTGGTGGGCCGAGTGGAACTCGATTGGTTGGGGTCGCTGGTGATCCTGCCGATTTCCGACGGCGGTGGCCGGTGAGTCTTCGCAGCAGACTGGTGCTGGCCTTTGCCCTGGTCGCCCTGACGCCACTGCTCATCATCGGCGTCGGCCTTCGGCGGGAGCTCGACCGCCGGCTGGTTCACGATTTGGAGGCACGAGCCGATGCCGAGGTGGCTGCCGTGGCCGGAGAGTTGACCAGGGCCTCGACCAGGCTGGCCGGCCAGCTGGCGGCGCTGGTTACGGCGTTGGAGAATGACAACCGACTGCGGCGGGCGCTGACTCGTCCCACCGACTCCGACGCCGGATATCTCGTCGACTTCGCCACCCGCCACATGGCCCTCACCGGCCTGGCCCTGTTGCGCCTGGAGGACGACACCGGGCGCATTCTCAGCTCGGGACATTTTCCCGGAGAGGCGGGACGACGGACCGGCGCGGTACCCGACTCGCTGGCGGCCCACGCGCCGTCGATCACCCTGCTTGCGACCCGGGCAGCCGGGGGCGACTTGCTGGTCTTGGCGCGAATCGACTCGATTGTCGTGGCTGGGCGGAAGTATCGGATCATCGGTGGCCTCCCCGCCGATTTTGCCGCCTTGGGTCCCTTGGCTGGTGACGACCAACTCCAACTGGAGCGACCAGGAATGCCAGGTACCGAGGCATCCGGCAGTGAGCTCTCTGTCCACCGGGCTGCGTTCGATGTCGTGATCGTGGGAGATGCCGCCCCGGTGATTGTCGAACAGGCTCGTGTCGTCGTTTCGGCCGAGTTGAAGCCGCTCCGGGCGGTGCGGCGCCGCGTCGATCTGTGGTTGGGCCTTGGGTTCGGCGTGACCGGTCTGGCGGTGTTGCTGGCATCATGGATGGTTGCCAACAGGGTGAGCAAGCCGCTGGCCGACTTGGCGGATCGAACCACCCGCGTTGACCTCACCAACCTCGACGTCGACTTCGACAGCGATCGCACCGATGAGGTGGGGCAATTGTCCGACTTGTTGAGCGACATGGTCCGCCGGCTCAAGGTGAGCCGCGAGCGGCTCACGGCCGCGGAGCGTCGGGCGACCATCGGTGACGTGGCGCGCCAATTGAATCACGACATCAAGAACGGATTGACACCCATCCGCAACGTGGTGGCCCATCTGAGTGAAGTAGCCACGGAACAACCCGATGTCATGCCGCAGACCTTCCTTGAACGGCAACACACGCTCGATTCCAGCATCGCGTACCTCGACGCGCTGGCCAGGAACATGTCGGGCCTGACGCCGGTCCTGCGCCGAACGCCGTGTAACCTGAACGAGGCACTCCGGGAATCAGCCCCCCAGGGACACGGGGGAGGGGGCGTGCGCCTAGGTCTCGATGACCGCGACCCGGTGGTGCAGGGCGATCCCGTCGCGCTGCGCCGGGTGTTCCAGAACCTGATCGGCAACGCCGTCGACAGTGCCCCCGGCGATGGGGGGGGGGCGGTGGTGGTGACATCGGAAATCGTGGCCGACGCGGCCGATGGGCCAATCGCCAGAGCCACGATCCAGGACGACGGCCCCGGCATGACCAAGGAAGAGCTAGACCGCGCCTTCACCGAGTGGTACACCACCAAGGAGGAAGGCACCGGCCTGGGGCTCCCGATCGTCCGCCGTCTGGTCCTCGACCTGGGCGGAAAACTGCGGGTGGAGACGGCCCCAGGGCGGGGCACTCGGGTGATAGTGGAGCTTCCCCTCGCCGCCGACACCAGATCGGAAGAGC
>CAJVYZ010000607.1 GCA_913009915.1 uncultured Gemmatimonadota bacterium
GTGAGAGGGCTCCGGCGCCTCATGAGCTCGAGGTAAAGGTCAAAGTGATGGCGCATGACCCTCGAGTGAACGCCATGGATCCGGATGATGTTGTCGTCGTCCGCTACCCGGTCCCGCTCGGGGATGTCCGAATCCTGGACGTAGGAGATGAAGGCCATCGGCGCCCTTCCGGCGGTGGGCGAGGCGGCAATCCGTCGTTGCCCCGCATTGCAACACCTTGTGCTACAACAAGTTAAGAACATGGTACTAGTCGTGGCTGACCAGTAATACTATAATTGCGGCCGTTTCCCGCTCCCACCACCCGGCAAGGGGCCCGCCCTGGAACTCCCGCAGCAGCATCCGATACCACTCACGTGGCTCCTGGAACACGGTGGCCCGTCGATCCGCTACCGGGCCCTGTTGGACCTGGCGCCTGAGGGATATGCCTCGCCCGAGGAGCTGGCGGAAGCAGCCGAGGCCGTCAGGAGCTACAGGCCGGCCGCCAGCATTGCCAAGAAGCAGCGGCCAACCGGCATCTGGGCCGGCAACATCATGGGCCTGGCCCCGTCGCCGTCGCACGGCATTCGGGACATCGGTACGGTGGCGCAGTATCGCCGGCTTCTGCAACTCGGCTGGCCCGCGGACGACCGGACCTTCAAACTGACCACCAGGGTGCTGTTCCGCCTGCTGTCGCGCGACCCTGACCCGGCGCTGCTGTTCGAATTCAAGAAGATGGTCAAGCAATCACCCCTCACTGAAGGTTGGGTGAGGAACAATCTCAGAGAAGCGGCTTCGACGGCACTGGCCGAGGCCGGGTTCAACGTCGATCCGCGTCTGCGGGGCTCGGCCCATCGAACCGCGTCCGCCATCTCAAACTTCCTCAGAAGCCCCCAGGCCGAAAAGCCATTCGTGAAGTCGGGGCAGAAGTACCTGCTGCACCCCGAGGCGTATCCGCCCACGTGGTACTCCCTGGCCATGATGGCATCGATGCCCAATCTCCAGCGAGAGCGAGCCGGCTTCACCGAGCGTTTGGGGCAGTACCTGGCCCAGCCGGCGCCGAAGCGACCAGTGATCATCAAACTTGGGAAGAAAACGCTGAGACCGGCTCACGTTCTGCTGGGCAACCCCATCAAAGCGGACGCCAGGGGAGTTACCAGCGACATCCCGCTGGCCCTCCACCTGATAAACATTCTGGTACGAATCGATGCCCTGCACACGGCACCCACGGCGACGCGGGTGCTGGGGAGGCTGCTGAAGGAGTGTGACGCGAACGGCGTGTGGCATCCGAAAAACCTTCGTTCGCAACCCAAGGGAGCAAACAAGGCCAGCGCCCATTTCTTTCCACTGTTGCCGTCCGACAAGACCCCGGACTCGCGTCAGGCCGACGTCACCTTCCGCTTGGCCCTGACGGCCAAACTGCTCGGCTGGCAACTGGAGTACAGCTAGCGCCATCCAATCCGGTTGATTCCCAGACAATCGTAGCTCATACTACTACTATGACTACGGTGAACCTCACGCCATTCGGTTTTACCCCGACGGAAAGTCAGGTGTACCAGGTCCTGCTGGAGCACGGGCCAGGTACCGGGTACGCCATAGCGCGGGCCGCCAACCTGGCCCGAGCCAACGCCTACAGCGCGCTGGCCGGGCTGGTGGCCAAGGGAGCTGCCGTGGGCGAGAGCGGGAGGCCAAAGCGGTACCGGCCGGAGCCCCCGCAGGTGGTCGTGGCTCGACTTTCCTCTCGGCAGAACGCCGCCCTCGATGGTCTGGCCGCTTCTTTGGAGGCGCTCACGGGGCCTGAGTCTCCCAGCCTGGTCGAGATCGACTCACCGCGAGCCGCCGTGCGACTCATCAGCCACGACATCGCCCGGGCCGAGCAGTCGGTGACCCTGATGGCCCCAGCCGACGCATTCCCGCTGTTGACGCCGGTGCTGCGCCAAGCGGTACAAGCCGGCCGGACCACTTCGCTGTGGTCGGTGGGACAAGCAGAAGCGCTTCCGTTTGCCGAGGTGAGCACGGTTCCCAAGGGGTATCGCTGGCCGGGGATGCCGCTCATCAACGTGGTGGACGACCGGACCGCGGTCATCGCCGCCAGACAGGGGGGTACCGTGCAGGGGCATTGGGGCCAAGCGCCGGCCTTCGTGGCAGCGGCGCGGATGAGCATCGAACGGTTGGGAGCCGGGTCATGAACGACACTACCGACGAGACCTTCGAGAAGGCCTATGCCCAGTTGCAGCAGGCTTACGCGGCCGAGTTACCCGGTCGGTTTGCCGAGCTGCGAGATCGGAAGAGCACACGTCTGAACTCCAGTCACACTGATATATCTCGTATGCCGTCTTCTGCTTGAAAAAAAAAAAAAAAATGCAACGCAGGAACACTCGTATCCGTTCACGGTCATCCATCTTGTACAAGTCGTCTTCACTTATCG